>NZ_JAVJQP010000057.1:0-56295 GCF_040218875.1 Coleofasciculus sp. D1-CHI-01 | reverse complement strand
CGTGAGCCACCCCGACAACCGGAACCCTAACCACCTGTAGGGGCGGGTTTTACTACTATCCTTTTGATTTGACCCCAATGTAACTAAACCCGCCCCGATCGCGTGAGCCACCCCGACAACCGGAACCCTAACCACCTGTAGGGGCGGGTTTTACAACTATCTTTTTGGTTTTGACCCCAATGTAACTAAACCCGCCCTGATCCCGTGAGCCACCCCGACAACCGGAACCCTAACCACCTGTAGGGGCGGGTTTTACAACTATCCTTTTGGTTTTGACCCCAATGTAACTAAACCCGCCCTGATCCCGTGAGCCACCCCGACAACCGGAACCCTAACCACCTGTAGGGGCGGGTTTTACAACTATCATTTTGGTTTGACCCCAATGTAACTAAACCCGCCCTGATCCCGTGAGCCACCCCGACAACCGGGCGGGTTTAGTTAAGTTATCGGTTTGTTGCTATAAGTTATCTGTCAAACCCGCCCCTACAGATCGTGCTGTATGAAACCCACCCCGAATCTATTAGCGATCGCGTTCTAAATCAAGGAATCAATCCTCGCCCTGCTTGCTGTTGCTGAATCCGATCCAAGCTTCCCGTGGGAATCGACTCAATAAGCTGGCGCGTGTACTCGGTTTTTGGTTCCCGATAGATACTCTGTGCCGCATCAATTTCCTCGATTTTGCCCTTATTCATCACCATTATCCGATCGCTCATAAATTTGACCACACTCAAGTCATGGGAGATAAAGATATAAGTCAGATTCAACTCATCCTTTAACTTACTCTGTAACTCCTTGAGCAGATTCAGCACCTGCGCCTGTACCGACACATCCAAGGCAGAAACCGATTCATCGCAGATAATAAACTTAGGCTCAAGTGCTAGCGCCCTAGCAATACAAACCCGTTGGCGTTGTCCCCCTGAAAATTCGTGAGGATAGCGGTTCATCCAGTCGGGCTTTAACCCCACCCGCTCAAACAAATCAGCGGCGCGATCGCGACGGGCTTTGGCATTATCTCCCCATTTATGAATCACCAATGGTTCCATCACCGCATCCCCAATCTTCATCCGAGGATCTAGGGAACTAAAAGGATTTTGGAAAATAATTTGCATTTTTTGCCGCATTTGCCGCAAACCCTTACCTTTTAGATGGGTGATATCTTGATTGTCAAATGTTACCTTACCCTCCATCGGTTCAATTAAGCGCAATAATGTCCGGGCAAGGGTAGATTTACCGCAGCCCGATTCCCCCACGAGTCCCAAGGTTTCGCCTTTGTAAACCTTAAAGGACACATTATTGACCGCCATAATATAGCGTTTGGTTTTGCCAAATACGTTGGCTACAGGAAACCCCACTCGGAGATTTTCAACGGCAAGTAAGGGAGAGGCTGAGGCGTCAGCAATGGCAAGATTATCTCGCTGAACCTTTGCCCCATTTTCCTGCTCAAACGTCGGGGATTTTTCGCGAATTTCTACTTTACCCTCCTCTGTCTTTACTTCCTCCATGAAGTCAGCCACAGTGGGTAAGTATTTTAGATGTTTTTCTAACGTCGGACGACAGGCTAATAATCCTTTCGTGTAAGGATGTTTAGGATTAGCAAAAATTTGCCAGACATCGCCACTTTCGACAATTTTTCCCCGATACATCACCGCCACGCTATCAGCAATTTCAGCAATCACGCCTAAGTCGTGGGTGATAAAAATCATTGACATTCCCCGCTGATCCCGCAACTCCCGCAGCAAGTCTAGAATTGCCGCCTGTACGGTAACATCAAGGGCGGTACTGGGTTCATCCGCAATCAGAATCTCCGGATCACAGGCAATTGCCATAGCAATCATCACCCGTTGCAATTGACCCCCGGATAGTTCGTGGGGATAGCGTTTGAGCATTTCCTGTTTGCGCTGATTCAGGTACTGGCTAATGACTCGATCAGTGGAAGCGCTAAAGCGCTCACTACGAACAGCGCGATCGGGATTTTCCTGTTCATACTCCAGCTTAAGTTCCTCATCACTAGGAATCAGCCGCACTTCTTGCAGCCGTGCGATCGCCTGACGCCGTGCTTCGCCTTGGGAGATGTCCGGATGCTGTAAAATAGCCTCAATAAGCTGAAACCCGATTGTGTAGACGGGGTTGAGGGAACTCATCGGTTCCTGGAAGATCATCGAAATTTGACCCCCCCGAAATCGGCGTTTCTGTTCCTGATTCAGCGTCAGCAAGTCTTTGGGTTGAGCGCCATCGGCTTTAAAATAAATCTCCCCCTGAGTAATCTTACCCGGTGTTGACACTAACCCCATCACCGCCAGTGAGGTGACTGACTTCCCCGAACCCGACTCGCCGACAATACCCAGGGTTTGCCCCTGTTTCACTTGAAAACTAATCCCATCAACAGCCAGGACTTCCTTTTCATCGGTTTTGAATTTGACTTGTAGGTTGCGAACGTCGAGAACGGTATCAGCCATGACACGCTAAAACGAGAATTAATGGAAATTGTAACAAGCCAATGCCCTATCGTACCGCATCCCCATTGATTCGCGATCGTACTATAGGAGCTAAATAGTCTATTGTTACTGAATTGACACAACTGATGAAAACTCTAGTCAAATGGACAGTCACCGACTATCATCGCCTGATTGAGACGGGTATTCTCAACCACCGTCGGGTCGAACTTTTGCAAGGAGAAGTCGTAGAAATGCCACCAGAAGGACCAATCCATAGCTATGTAACCGAAGGGGGTGTCCACTATCTACGTTCGCTCCTGCAGGAATTAGCCCTGGTGCGAGAAGCTCATCCGATTACCTTCGCTAATTCTGAACCCCAACCCGATGTCGCCATTGTCCAACCGCCTCGACAACGATATCTCCAGCATCATCCCTATCCTCAGGATATTTTTTGGCTGATTGAAATTTCTCAGTCTACTTTGGACTATGATCTCAATGATAAGCCGAAAACCTATGCCTTGGCAGGTATTCCCGATTACTGGGTGGTTAATCTCAAAGCCAATCAGATCCACGTCTTTCGACAGCCTCATGATGCCGATTACTTAAAATCATTGGTGATCAATCAAGGCATAATTTCTCCACAAGCCTTCCCCACAATTGAGGTATCAATCAACCAATTTTTTGCTGATTTATAATATTTTTTACCGATATCTAATAGTTTAATGATGGAAAAAATCAATAAATGTAGGGGCGGGTTTAGCCACTCAAACAACTTGTCACCAATCAATGAACAACAAAACCCGCCCTCCCCACTTTTCAGTGTAATCAGTGCAACCAACCTCTCACCGCCCTACCCCCATCTCTCCAATAAATCCGTGAAATCAGTGTTTTGACAAATAACATCATCGCATCCGATGCTGACAGCGTTTGAGATAATGTTGCGCTACCTTATCCCCTGGATTAAGCTGCAAACATTGGCTAAACGCTTGAGCCGCATCTGAGAGGCGATCGCGATAATATAACATTAGCCCTTGCTCAAATTCCGTTTTCGTTGCCAGCTTTGCTTTTCGTATCTGGGGCGGATCAGCATCAAAGACTTCATAAACGGTTACTTTTTTCGCTTTCCCTTTCACATTCACCTTATCCACAAGGCGCATCCCATAGTCACCGGGATTCGACAACCTCAAGAATGTATGGTGCGAGATTAATAGCCGTACTTGATAGATTTTAGTTAATTCTTCCAGGCGGGCGGCTAAATTCACCGCATCACTAATCACCGTGCTATCCATACGGGAAAATCCGCCCACGGTTCCCAGCATTAATTCTCCGGTATTGATTCCTATACCAATCTCAATGGGTGCATAGTTATAATTCGCCCGATGTTGATTATATAAAGCCAGCCGCTCAAACATAGTAATTCCCGCCTGCACTGCTTCATCCGCATTGCCACTAAACAGCGCCATAATTTCATCGCCAATATATTTATCGACAAAGCCATTATGTTCCCGAATAGCCGGTTCCATGCGACTTAAGAAGGCATTGATAAAGTTAAAATTTTCACTAGGATTCATCTGTTCTGACAGTGCTGTAAAGTTGCGAATATCGGCAAACAGAACAGACATTTCCTGTTGAACATGATCCCCCAGTTGCACATCCACAATACTTTTTTTCTGTAAAAATTGCAGAAATTGACTAGGAACAAACCGTTCGTAGGCTCGATTGAGTTGAAACAGTTCACGAGTAAAAGCTTCCCGTTCCGCTTCGGCTTTTTTGCGATCGCGGATATCTTGAAAGGCAACCATCCCATAAGCCACCTTACCCTGTTCCTCATAGATAGGAGTTCCCCACACCTCAATCGGGATAATCTGATCCCCTCGGTGAATTTCCACATCATCAATGGTAGACGTTTTGCCCTGCAACGCCAGAAAAATAGGCATTTGGTTGGTGGGATAGAGTTGATCTGTTCCTGTGCGATAGGCTTGATAAACCTCAGCTAATTCTTCAACGGTAACAGCGTCCACAATGCCTTGACCTAAAATCTGTTTAGCCGTTTCATTAGCATAGTAGGGTTTGCCCTTAGCATCGAGGATAAAAATCCCCACAGGTACAGCATCTAAAAATTGCATCAATCTCCGCTCACTTTCCCGCACCGCTGCGTAAAGTTGGGCATTTTCTTTAGCAATTGTGGATAAACGCAGATGAGTTTTAATCCTGACCAAAAGTTTGTGTTTGGCAATCGGTTTCGTCAAATAATCATTCACGCCCACACTAAAACCTGCCACTAAGTCATTCACTTGCTCATTCGCCGTCAACAGTAACACGGGCAGTTCAGTAGGGGGATAGAATTCACGCAGTTTTTTACAAACATCATACCCAGTCATGCGGGGCATGATCGCATCAAGTAACACCAAGTCAGGCTGAAAACCATTGTTAATGATATCTAACGCTTCCCTACCATTGGCGGCTTGGGCAAGTTGATAATTTTCTAAGGATAAATAGTTGACGAGTATCTGGCGATTCACTGTATCATCATCGACGATTAAAATTTTGAACGGGTTGATTAAGGGTTCGTCATCCTGGAGATTATGGTGTTGTTTTAGGGTTAAGCTAGGTTGATCAAGGGTCAGTAATAGGGGACAAGACGTACCGACACTAGGAGGTTGACTCACAAAGGAATTGGCACTGTAAACTGTCTTAGGTATTGCCACGATTGACTCAATCGGATCGGGCTTAAAGTCTGGAATTTGTCCGTCAAAAATTGGCAACGTAAACGTAAACTGAGAGCCGACGCCTAAGGTTGATTGCACCTCAATGGTTCCCCCATGCAACTCCACTAGCTTTTTCGTCAGGGCTAACCCTAACCCTGTACCGCCATATTGATGCCCTAGAAAACCCTGCCCTTGTTCAAAGGATTCAAAAATACGGTTTACTTGAGACTTGGGGATGCCAATTCCTGTGTCAGAGACAGTAATGGCTAGCATTTGGAATGTTGACCCTTCACTGGCTTCTAGGACATGGTTTGTCGGGGCGGGTTTAGGAATTTTGTTTTCGCTATTGATAGTAACGTTTGTACAAAACCCGTCCTGACTGGATGTTGACCCTTCACTTTGTTCGAGGACAAGGTTTTGATCCTCCACTTCGCTTATAGGGAACCGGTTTGGTAGAGGCGGGTTGATAAAATTTGCGCCATCGGTTGACGATACCGTTGATTCCAAAACCACGCTGACTACTCCTTCGCTGCGCTCAAGGACATGGTTTTGAGTTAACTCCTTCAACTCTCCCTTGTCCCACTGCACTGCTGCACCTCTGCCCTCTAACTTCTGCCTTGAACTTACCAATTGAGCCGAAATTTTGACCGTTCCTTTATCAGTAAACTTAATCCCATTATCCACTAGGTTTTGCAAAATCTGCTGCACCCGATTTTCATCCGCATAAGCGATAGGTAAGTCCGGAGAAATGGCATTAATCAGTTGTAACTCTTTATCCCCAATCAGCGGATAACTGAGTCGGAGAACTACCTCCGTTATTTCTCGTACTCCCACGGGCTGTGGCTGGAGTTGAATGTCTTGGTGTCTAAGTTTGGCAAAATCGAGAATGTCATTGACTAAGTTAGATAAACGTCGTCCCGTGGCAACAATTGTGCCTAAATTGATCCGGGTTTGTAAGGGTAACTTTCCGGTAGCATCATCGATTAAGGATTCAGCAATGCCGACAATGCCATGGAGAGGAGTACGAAGTTGGTGGGATGTATTAGCTATAAATTCATCTTTGAGCTTATCTAGGCGCTGCCAAGCGGCATTTTGATGGTCTTTGAATTCCAGTTCTTGGCTAAAACGCATCCGTTCGGCTTCGGCTTTTTTGCGCTCTGTGATGTCGTTGATAACGGCAATGGCATAAATAATTTGACCTTGTTCATCTAAGATAGGTTTGCTCCACATCTCAATCGGAATAATCTGGTCATCTTGGTGAATTTCAATATTATGCACAATAGATCGTTGTCCCTGTAAGGCTCGAACAATCGGTAACTCTTCGGTCGGATAAAATTGATCGGTTCCGGCGATATACCAGTGATGAACGGCACAAAAATTATCCGCGATCGCGTCGGGGGTGAACGCTTCTCCGATAAACCCTTGTGCCTTATCGTTGGTATAATTAAATTGCCCCTGAGCATCAACCACCACGATACCAACGGGTACGGTTTCTAAGATTTGAGCTAACTGTTTCTCACTTTTTGCCAATGCCTCATTTAAACGGTTCATCTGATGATTCTGGTCTTTGAGAGTGGCAAAGGATTGGTTTAATTGATCCGCCATTTGATTAAAGGCGGCGCTGAGACTACCCAGTTCAGCATTGCGATGAACCTCAATTTTTTGGTTCCATTCGCCATTAGCAATGGCGTTAGCGGCTTGATTTAAGCGCTGGATGGGTTGAATGATCCAGTGGGCGGTACTAATACCAATTCCCGTGGCGATGATTAGGGCAACCAGACAGAGTAGGATAGTTGATTTGGTATTATTATGAATGTGATCTAAGAAGTCAGCTTCAGGGAGAACTACGACAATTAACCAGTCTAATCCGTGGCTATCTTGTAAGGGCATGACTTGTAAAAATTGGCGCTGCCCTTGATGCTTAAAGTCCAGGCGCTGGGACTCTTGAATCGCCTTTAACTCGCTAAACTGTTGGGTTAAATAGTTGGCGCTGGCTTGAATTAAGGGGTCACGACTTTGGCTGGCTTTTAATCGGGTGATTTGATTTGGGTTATGTTGAAAAGGCGGTTCCGGGGCGGATGTGGCGACTAAGAATCCAGAACGTTCCATAATAAACAGGCGTCCCGATTTACCGATTTTTAACGTTTGCAGGAAATCGTTAATCGTGGAAAGACGCAGGGTTGTGTTTAAGACACCCTGAACCTGCTGATTGCTGTCGTAAACGGGTTGAACGGCGCTGATTAGCAACGTGCGATCGCCTTCGCCAAAATGGGGGTAAATGTCACTCCAAGTGGGTTTATCGGCTTGCAAGGCGGCTTTATACCAGGGTCGCCGTCGGGGGTCGTAGTTTGTGGTACTCTCGATCAGGGTCTTGCGATCGCCTTCACTGTGGGTGCTATAAGTATAGAAGTCAAAATCTGTCCCAGGATTCGCTTGGATAATCACCAATTGATCCCGATTTCGCCGTCCCGCCGCAATCAGTCCTCGCTGTTCATTCGCCACACCAACATAACTCACAGAATCAAATCGTTGCACTTGTCGCCACAAATGCTGTTCCCAGGGTTGCAAGGTGTCTATGGTCAAGCTTCCCAGATAAATCGCATCTTGATTACTCTGATTAATTTGATGAGGAATGGCTAAATATCGCTCCAACCTATCCTCAATATGAACCGTAATTTCATCTTGTAATTGAGTCGCTACCTCATTCACCGCCTGCTTTCCGTGGCGAAAGGATAACCAGCCAATCACTCCGACTATGGCAAAAATTTGCACCAGAAAGGGGACGACGAATACCGTTCGTAGAGGCACATTGGTTAACCCTTTGGCAATCAGGTGCTTAAGAGATCGCATTGACATGAGAGTCGCTTAAAGATGGCTAAAGTCAAGGACGTAAACCCTACAGCTTTAAAGCAGAATCTAGTCCTTTTTTATGCAGTTCAACCCAAATTAGCGATGCACCCAATAGATTCAATCCATCAACGATTGAAATAGTTTGAGGGTAAAACTCAAAAAAGATGTTTTTATTGAATGAGTATGGTTTTGCCAAACGTCTGAACAGCACTCACTCACTCAACCTTCACGGCGAACGTTTCCCACCTGTCGCATTCACCGGAAAGCTTGACAGCTAAACAGTTTCGACTTTTGTAAAGAGACTAATCACCTCTGTACATTGCCGATAGGGGTACTAGACAGAACCGAAGATTTCAGTCCCGTAGCCTCTCTCACCTACAGCCATCACTGTGTTATACTAGCGTATTACTTGTATTACGGCATTCTCATAATATTCCAATGCGCTGACAACAGCAACGTCCTAACGGTAGAGAAAATCCAATGTTGTCAGCTAGACCTGATTGGAACGTCAGTAGGGGCGGGTTTAGGAACTCAATTGACGGGCAAATCAATAAATGTCAGACAAAACCCGCCCTTCCCCCGTATTGAACCTAACCGATAACCTCAATCCCAAATCCACTCACGGTTAAAAAAAGGGCGGGTTTTGTTGTCTTGTTTAAGGTGAGTCTACTCATTTAATCCCTAAACCCGCCCCTACATGATATGATCAATCTTTCCAAATTTTTAATTTTTTCCACCTACTTAGGGGACTGTTTTCTCTCAATCAAACACACCGATAGCTATTGCTGTTGACAACGGTTGAGATAGATGTTCGCCACTTGGTCTTGAGGATTGACCCGGAGAACCTCAGCAAAACGTTTTTTCGCCTCAGCAAACGCCTTCAGGTTATAAAAATACCAGGCTTCGGTAAAGGTTTGTAACGTGGCTAATTTAGCGGCTCTAATCTGAGATAAATCTGCATCAAACACTTCATAAACAGTTACCAATTCCGATTTTCCCTTCACCTTCACCTTATCAATCAGGCGAATCGCATAATTAGTCGGATCAGATAAACGGGAAAACGTATGATGAGAAATTAATAAGGGGACTTGATAATATTTGGTTAACTCTTCAATGCGAGAGGCTAAATTCACCGCATCACTAATCACCGTGCTATCCATGCGCGAGACTCCACCAATGGTTCCTAGCATCAACCCTCCCGTATTAATCCCAATCCCAATCCGGATAGGAGGATAGCCGGAATTCTGTCGATGTTGATTATAGATCCTCAGTTGGTGTAGCATAGCAATTCCCGCCTTAACTGCATCATCAGCCTGACCACTAAACAGTGCCATAATTGCATCACCGATATATTTATCAATAAAGCCATTATGGTTAGTAATCGATGGCTCCATGCGCGACAAATAAGCATTAATAAACTTAAAATTATCCTCCGGCGTCAGCGTTTCCGATAATGTCGTGAAAGTGCGAATATCCGAAAATAGGATCGACATTTTCTGTTGGACATTATCACCCAACTGGACATCGACAATACTTTCCTTATCCAAAAATTGGAGAAACTGACGCGGAACAAACCGTTCATACGCCTGATTCAGTTCTGCCAAACTTGTATAGAAACGGGCATTTTCAATAGATGTGGCGGCTTGCGCGGATAGAAGACGCAACAGTTCCAATCGGCTAGCTGTAAATGCTCCCGTCGTCAAATTATTTTCTAAATAGACAATTCCGCTGAGTTTTCCTTGATTAATCAACGGCGCACAGAGAATTGACTTCGGCTGTTCTTGCTGAATATAGAAATCTTGAGTAAATTGTCCCTCATTTAGGGCATCATTTAAGACAACAATTTCCTGCGTTCTAGCTACATAATTAATAATGGTTACAGATAAAAATTGACTTTCTTCAATGTCAGTAGATTGTAAAATCTGAATTTGATCACATTCGGCACAGGCTTGGGCAAGGGTATTCACCTGTCCCTCGGCTTCAATCCTTAATTTTCCTTTGCTTTCTAAAATAAGAAACCCTTTTTGCGCTCCAGCATTTTCAATTAAAATTTTCATCAACGCTGCTAGTAATTTATCCAAGACAATTTCACCGGAAATCACTTGCGCGGCTTTTATGACTGTGTTTAAGTCAAGAAAATCTGAAGATTTATTTCGACTTTGCGTCGTTGTTGTCACTATCGAACTTTTTTGGGGAACTCCGGCTGAATCATTGCCATTGACTCGGGCAAACAGCCATTGGGGATAAGCTTCTTCCAACTGTTTAACTTTCGCCATTGCCCCCCACAGCGTATAAACATAGTGAGCTTTTTGTAAATAGTTTTGGGCAATTTCCTCCCGACTTAACCGTTGATAAAACTGACTGGCTCGTTCATACGCCAAAGCTTCATCATGAAAATAGCCCTGTTTTTTTGCCCCCTGAATCGCCCGATCATAATACTCCATCGCTCGAATAGTTTTACCGCCAACTCCCGCCCGTTCAGCCTCTACTAAGTCATATTTATGCTGAAAGTTACAAGGCGCATGTTCTGCCCAGTTTCGCATCGTTTTTTGCTGTCTTGCCACTTTGATCAGATATCGTCGGCGTTTGCTGGGACTTGCTGAATGACATACCGCTAACAGAACCAAAGACGAGTAGAAATTGGCTAAAACACTATTTAATAAGCCTTTAACGCTCCCCTTATACTTTTCAGCCAGAAAAACCTGAGTTTCCGCTTCTTCATACTTGTCAAATAAGTAATAAATGAATAATTTCGCCCAATAAACAGATAAAATTGAAAGCTGATTATTCGCTTTTAATAAATCAGGCAGAACCTGATCAAAAACAGTCAAGTCTAAATGGGGAGACTGGTCAGCCTCCATTAAGCATACGGATAAGTTCCGCCAAATCGTGATATAGTTAATCTGGTAATCTTGTTTAAATTGATGATTTAATTCCAGGTGTTGGGCTTGCTTTGACTCAACTTCAGCTAAGGGAAGTCCGACGAAAAATGAATAGGTACAATAGTTTACGGTGCAGTGACAAGCATATTCAATATCACCCTGTTCAATCGCCGTTTGAATTGTATCGAGTAACGGATTTAGTGTTTTTCGCGCTGGTTCTTTCCAGGGGCGGACAAAGGCATTAAATTGCTGCTGAACTTTGGCTTGTACGTCTTTGGCATTAAAGCGCTCTAATACGGTTAAGGCTAACTGACCAAAGCGATAGCCTTGATCAATCGTTTCTTGTTTACCACACAACAGCAAACTATAAACACTATAAGCATAAGCTGCTAGTGATGAATTTCCATAGCGAATACAGAGATTCACCATAGTGATAATAAGCGACGGTAACAGAGATGGTTTGGCAATATAGGCAGGTGCCATAACGGACATCAAAATTCGCAAAGCTGCCAATTGAGTGGGTTTAGTCATTTCTGGCAAATCTGCTAACGCCTCAATCGTTTGATAAACAGGAGGCGTTTGAGTTAGCGGTATTTCTAATAGCTTTAAAACCTGCTTTGCCGTTTTGATAGCGGACAGCATTTGATTTTGAGAACTATCGAATAAAATTTGAATTTCATAGACCTTAACCTTATGAATTAGAGTTTCCGCCTGGTTTAGCACAACATTGGTTAGGGTTTGGGCGGTTTCAAAATCAGTCAATAAATATGCCACTTCGATGGCTTCCATAGACAAGTTTAGAGTCAACTCATACTGCGCCTGCCAACTGTCTGGAGGAAGAAGTTCTCGACCGATTGTCAAGTACTTCATCGCCGCTTCATAAGCGGTTGCGGCTTTGGCTTTTTGACCTGCCCAAAGATTCAATTGAGCTAATTTATTCTGTTCTTCAGGAGACTGGATTAACTCAATACTAATATTCAGATGATTGACAATATTAAAAAGAGTCTCTGACAACTGGTCTTCTGACGTATTTTTCAGTAATAATTGACCCACCGTATGGTGAATCGCTTGGCATTGTTCTTGAGGAATCAAAGAATAAGCAGCGTTCTGAATTCGGTTGTGAGCAAATTTGTATTGGATGGTGAAGTTTTGATGTTCTATATCGCTGCTTAATGAGCCAGGATTCGAGGCTAAAGGTTGACGTTTCTGCAACAGATTTTCAGTATTATGGGATGGACTGATTAACTTGTAGTATTCACCCAAAGGCACAATTAATCCTTCAACAACTGCCTGCCATAACTGCACCGCTGTTTCGGACAGCGATTCGCCTAACGCTAAGGCTAATGGTTTGAGTTCAAAGGAATTGCCCAAACAAGCGGCAAACTGTAAAACCCGTTGCACCTTTGGCGATAAGGTTTGAATCTTATTGACTAGAATGGCGACAACATTATCAGTAAAGTTTTGGGCTTGGATTTTGGCTATATCCCACCGCCACATTCCCCCTTGAGAGTCAAAGGTAACAATTTTTTCTTTGTATAAATAGTTTAAAAACTCATTGACAAAAAAAGGGTTGCCGCCCGTTTTTACCTGAACTAATTCAGCCAGAGGCTGGGCATGATCAGGTGAACATTTGAGTGTTTCTGTTACCAATTGGATAATGCTTATTAATTCCAATGGCGCTAAAACAATCTGATGGATAATGGTTCCACTTGACCGAATAGTCTCGAAGGTTAATAGTAAAGGATGAGATGCACTCACTTCGTTATCGTGATAAGCACCAATCACAAACAACCCGTCGATGTGGGAGTCAGTCTCACCCTGATTCGAGGAGTTCATCAACCATTCCATGAGTTTCAACGAAGCGCTATCCGCCCACTGCAAATCATCGAGAAAAATGACTAACGGATGTTCAGGTTTGGCAAAGATACGGATGAACTTTTGCAGAACTAATTTAAAGCGATTTTGCGCTTCTGTAGCGGGTAAACTAGAAACTGAAACGGGTTTGCCGACAATCAGTTCAACTTCCGGAATGACATCAATAATAATTTGAGCATTCACACCTAAAGCGGCTAAGAGTTGGTCGCGCCATCGGCTTAGTTGGACTGTGGTTTCAGTTAACAGGTTTTTGATTAATTCTCGAAACGCTTTAATCACGGCTGAGTAAGGAATATCCCGCTGATATTGATCAAATTTGCCGCGAATAAAATAGCCCCGCCGTTGAGTAATGGGTTTATATAATTCCTGTACTAGCGCTGACTTCCCTATACCGGAATATCCAGATACAACCATCATCTCCTTGGGGGAGTTTCGAGTCTGTCGGGGCGGGTTTAGGGAATTTTGTGTCGCCGTTGACGATAACTTTTGTTCAGAACCCGCCCTGATTGAGTCTGGCGTTGGGTCTGCTAATACAGTACGTCCAGAAACCCGAATAAAGGTGTCCAGTAGAATTTGAATTTCCCGTTCTCGACCATACAGCTTTTGGGGAATTTGAAATTGCTCAGAAATATCCTGGCGACCGAGAGGAAAGGGTTCGATTTTTCCCTGGGTTTCTAATTGCATTAAACAAACCGTTAAATCTGATTTTAGTCCCCAGGCACTTTGATAGCGATCTTCGGCATTTTTTGCCAATAATTTCATCACGATATCCGAGAGAATTTGCGGAATCTCTGGATTCATTTGGTGAGGCGGAATCGGTTCTTTTGCCAGATGAGAATGGACTAACTCTAGGGGATCTTCGGTTGCAAAGGGAAGGTGATGGGTTAGCAATTCATAGAACGTAACCCCTAAGGAATAAAAATCAGTACGATAATCCAGCGCCCGATTCATTCTCCCGGTTTGTTCCGGTGACATGTAGGCTAATGTGCCTTCTAAGACTGAGGGATTTTTCAGGGTCGGGTTTTCTCGTGATAAAACGGTGGCAATGCCAAAGTCAATGATTTTCAGTTGTCCCGTTTCAGGATTGAAAACAATATTGGCAGGGTTGATATCTTTGTGAATAATATGGGCAGCATGAATTCTGCCTAAGCTTTCTGTATTGCGAATGGCGATACTCAAGACTTCTTTAAGCGTAAATGCCCGTTCCTGGAGTAAGACTTTTAACGAGGAACCGCCAAAATCTTCAAAAATAATCACCAGGGTGGTTTGATGGGGTTCTAAGCTATAAGCCTGAACCACACCGCCAAAGTTGAAGGAACGGGTGATTTGATATTCTTGTTGATAGCGGTTAATTTCTGCGGGCGTAGGATAATCTTGTTTGAGAACTTTGAGAATCACCGATTGCTGATCTGATTCTCGGATACCACGATAAACTAGAGAGTTACGACTTTCATAGATTTGAGCCAGAATCCGACAGCCAGCAACGGTAACCATAGGGGTAGAGGGAGGAAACACTGAGAGGATTGGTTAAAGTTAAAGTAGGGGCTTGGTTACCAAGTTAAAGTAGGGGCTTGGTTACCAAGCCCCTACTGCAACAGACGAGATCCGGCGGGACATTGAATCTCTGTAGAATCGGCTGAAGGTGGAATTGGCATTGGCGGCGGTGAGGTTGCAGGTTTCTCACTCTGACAAATTCCAGAGACTGTTGTCTCAAACCCATCAACGGTAGTGACAAATACCGCACCAATATAGCTAGGAAGTCCCTCATCTTTGGGATATGCCGTAATCGCGACACTCTCAGCCCGATCGCGGGATGGCATGATTTCATAAGTATATAAGGACGTTTCTAGGTTTGTGGCAATTTCTAGCTGTTCGAGGGTATTGGCAAATTGACGATTTTCTAGATAATACACCTGCTGGGCGCGATTTAAGAGGCTGATGTACTGCATCGGAATCGCTTGGCTGGATCGGTTGGCGCTGGTTTCCAACTCAATCACAGAAATATCTTCGGGTACGGTGGTATCATCCGATGTCTTTGCCAAGAGTAACGCCGTATCACTAAACGCCGTGGGTCGAGGTTGTCCCGGCGTAACATCTTTAAATTCTAAGCGCAGCTTCCCCTCTGGGGTTAACTCAAAAATAGTTAAGGCGATTTCATCCGGAGTGAGTGCCATATCCAGGTGCATCGGTTGAGTCGCCGTCTGAATTTGGTAGTCTACCTGGATTGCCACAGCCGACCCATCTTGAGCGGGTAAGATAAAAAATAATTGGTTATCGGGGGCAAAAATTAACTGGATGGATTCCCCCGATGCTGGATCAGTGGCTTGCCATTCTCCGATTAATTGCTGGGTAACCGCATCCGTTGGCGATCGCATCTCAGATGCTGGGGATGGATTATCCGGTTCAGATTGCGCTTGCGAAGGGACGCCACTACAGACAAGCAGGGCGAAAAGAACGAATATCAAACGCGATCGGCACAACTCAAGCAATAGAGAAACAGGATTCATCATAGCCATCCAACCCAGCTAACTGATTGGATTGTAACAATGACGAATGACGAATGACGAATGACATAAGACGAATGACACTTACGTCGCCACCCATCCCGAAAACACCCAGCCACCATTAGCCAGTCGTATCCAATTCCCCGCCGTCTGATCCGTAGTTGCGATCGCAGCGCCATCGGTTACAGTATCCACAACCCGATAGCCTAAACCGGGACCCGATCGCACATTCAAGGGACTCCCATTCGTCGTCACCACGGCGGTATCCCTTGCTGGAGTTGCACCGCCACCTTCACCCCCAATCCAGCGAGAAGAGACCCAGTTGCCATTTGCCAGTTGAGACCAGCCATCAACCCTACGACCACTGAGGCTAACGGTTCGGTTATCGGCGACCGTACCCACCACACGATACCCCAAACCGGGACCCGATCGCACGTTCAGAGGATTGTTATTGGTGTTGACAACGGCTGTATTCGTCACGGGAGTCTCACCTCCCCCATCCCCATCTTCGCCATATAAGGCGGTTAACGTCGTCGGTCCAGCAATCCCATCCGGTGTCAATCCCTCAGACGCCTGAACCGTTCTCACAGCCGCTTCGGTGAGGCGACCATAATAGCCAGTGACGGGTCCGTTATAAACCCCAACCTCTTGCAATCGATTTTGCAGATTGGTTACGGCTGTCCCCGTACTACCAGGGCGCAAGACAGCGGATGGAACATCACTATCGTCATTCTCAGCTTCACCTTGTACCCAGCGAGAAGCGACCCAGTTGCCATTGCTGAGTTGAGACCAGCCATCGGCATCAAGACCACTGAGATTAATGGTAGTGCCATTGGCGAGAGTGCTAACCACGCCATACCCTAAACCGGGACCCGATCGCACATTTAGGGGACTACCATTCGTATCAACCACAGCCGCCCAAGCGCTACTGGTTACGCTTAAGGAAGACAGTGCGATCGCCAATGCTAGTCCCTGAATCCAGGCTAAACTCGGTGGTTTCCAGTAAACCTCTGACTCCCAGACAAACCCATCAGCACTCGGTTGGGAGTGGGGAGTCATGTCATCGGCTTGGGCAGAGAAATGGGTATAGGCTAGGGTTTCCATGAAAATACCTCACTGTTCGTTTATCGCAGTGATGAACCTTTGAGATCGTCATTCGTCATTCGTCCTTCGTCATTCGTCCTTTGTAAGGGTTTGAGGCTTGTTGACAAAATTTAGTAGAGTATCTTTTGTCCGACTACCTACAGAATTAGTTGGGGATAGCAAAACGACGACGGCTGGGTTCATCTAATATAATTTTATAATTTTCTTTTCTAGTAGTATTATTAAGGATAATTAAGTGGACTAACTTCCCTCAAAAGAAAGATTTCAGTAGTTGGACAAAATTGCGGGAATCGTCATTTGTCTTATGTCCTTTGTCATACGTAAAGTCGGGGCGGGTGTAGGGTGCGTTAGCGTTCGCGAAGCGTTCCCGTTCGCGCAGCGTTCCCGAAGGGTAGGGTAGCGTAACGCACCATTTCCAACGATAATAGTGAAACTGGAACGTCTCTACAACCCTTATTTATTTGTCGTCGGAGGGGAATGAAGATTATAGTAACGGTTAGCTCCTCTGTATAGTACGCATTCTTATTCTTATGGCTACTGCCACTTGGACTCGCCGCCATGTCCTTTCCCTGGAAGATTTTACATCGGCTGAATACGATACCCTCTTACAAACCGCCGCTAGCTGTCGGGAAGTTCTCTCTCGGCGCACCAAAAAAGTCCCGGCTTTGCAAGGTCAGGTGGTGGCGAATATGTTTTTTGAACCCTCAACCCGCACCCGCAGTAGTTTTGAACTCGCCGCTAAACGGTTGAGTGCGGATACCCTCAACTTTGCACCAGGAACCTCTTCTTTGACCAAGGGAGAAACGATTCTCGACACCGCAAAAACTTATTTGGCAATGGGAGCTGATATGATGGTGATTCGCCATCGAGAAGCAGGAGTCCCCCATGCGATCGCGACTGAAATGGATCGCCTCGAGACGAATGTCGGTATCTTGAATGCAGGCGATGGTCAACATGAACATCCCTCTCAGGCGTTGCTGGATTTATTTACAATTACCTCTCTATTAGATTTTGAGTATCCTCGCCTGAAACTCTTGGCAGACAAAAAAATTGCCATTGTTGGGGATATCGTCCATTCACGGGTTGCCCGTTCTAATATTTGGAGTCTAACCGCCAGTGGCGCTGAGGTTCATTTAGCCGGTCCACCCACATTAGTTCCCCAGGAGTTTGCTGAATATGTCCAGGGAACTGGAGAGCAGAGGAAGCCGGGGAAGCCGGGGAAGCCGGGGGAGAATTTTTCCCAATCGCCAATCCCCAATCGGCGGCTATTCTTGCATTGGAATGTTGAACCTGCGCTGAAAGATGCCGATTTTGTCATGACCTTACGGTTGCAAAAAGAACGCATGACAGCCCATCTATTACCCAGTTTGCGAGAATATCATCAACGGTATGGAATTACACGCGATCGCTTAAAACTTTGCCACCCTGGAGTCAAAATTCTCCACCCCGGACCCGTCAATCGCGGTGTGGAAATTAGTTCCGAGTTAATGGATGATCCGGAATTCAGTTTAATTTCTCAACAGGTTACCAGTGGTGTGGCGGTACGCATGGCGCTGCTTTATCTGATGGGGAGTGGGAAGTCTTGATAGTTGTCATTCGTCTTATGTCCTTTGTCCTTTGTGAATGAGGGGTGTCCTACGAATGCGATCGTATCTTTTCTGGATAGAACAAACCTATACATCGAGGGCTTGTAGGGGCGACCCGCTTGCATCAATTAACAACACCAATCCGTTCAATGGGGTCGGGTCGCCCTTTACTCAATCGGGGATATTAGGGTTCATTGATCAGTATAATCGAGTTGCGATCGCGTGATATCAAATAATTTCCCATTAAGAAGTTGATACTGATCACTCAAAGGTTGTCCCATACACAAAACAGACCATTTGAATAGAGTTCTTAGAGATTTACAGGTATCCGGACAAGACAAAATATGTTCGACATTAAGTCGCTGAAGTATCTTCCCGCCATGTTTCTTTTCCTTGAAATTAGGATATAGATCTCCAAGATAATTTTTAGGATGACGAATATCTTCCACATCCCCTTGATAATCGGCTAAAGATGTTCTGCTTCTGTTTCGCCTGTAACCAGCAATCCGAATTGAAAATAACGATATTTTTGACTATCCGTATTAGGTCTACTACTCATCACCTCTCCTCCTCAAACGGAGACTTACTTTGAGGTGCAATCATCTCAGCCATATACAGCGAACCCGTAGCATAGTCTTCCAGTAAATCTTGGATAGCTTCTATCTCACTAACCCGTTTCATTACGGTTTTTCCTTGCTGATCCAGTTCTGCGGCTAATATATTTGTTGGCTCAAACTGACTGATCAAAACAGGAGAATGCGTAGCAATAAAAACTTGCTTATTCCATTCTTTGGTCGCCAATTTTACTGCTTTAGCTAAAACCGCTAACGCCCAAGGATGAAGGGATAGTTCCGGTTCATCCAGTAAAATTAACGAATATCGGCTCAACTCTTCAGAAAACAAGGCGGTGAGATTAATCAGCATCTGAAGATGACCATCGGATACCCCTGATGCTCGAATTAAACCTTGACGCCTTTCATCCAAAAAATTAGTATAAACTGTATATCGACCTGTTTGCTCAAAGGTTAAACCATTGAACGATGGAAAACTTTCTTTCATGAAATGAATAATCGTGTCATATCGGTCATCAACCACTCGCCGATCATGTAAATTTCGCAAGACTGACCATAAATTTTCACACCGATCCTGTAATCTATCGCCATAATCGGATTCCGAACCCAATCGTTTCAGTTTAAATAGAGACGCAGAACGGGAGTCATAGCGACGGACAAGGCGCAGTAAGTTTTCAATATCAGCCGCCGTTGATGCACTGTCTTCCCAGTCTACATACCGCGTTAAAGCTAGTTTTTCGGGATCTTTGAGAGAAATGTATTGGGATTGTCCTCGTCCAACCTGATAAAACGACGCCTTATCACTTCCTATTTTGCGGTCAATTAAACAAATATTGTCATCAGTTGTATACAACTGTTCTCCCACAAAGGGTTCTATCCTCCCCGATGAATAACCAAACGTAATTTGATAGGTAGCGGAGTGAGTTTGAATAGTAATCGATATCGTTTCTCCATCCTCAGCACCATCCCAAAGTAAACCAATTCCATGATCTCTATCAGAAGCCGCTAAGGACACTCCCCGAATTGCACAGTCTCGAACAAACCAGATTGTATCTAGAAACGTTGATTTTCCTGATCCATTGGGTCCAAATAAAACGTTGAGGGGATTGGTGGTAATGGGAACATTCGCCAGACAGCGAAAATTGTTGATTTGGAGATTGACCAATGAATTAGACATAATCAGTTTTTGCCTCTATACAGACGTTCCACCCTGTTCAAGGGAACCGAGAATCAGGTAATCGCTTGTTGACTGTGCTTGTCAAACAGGTGAAACTGAGACCGATCAAACACCACACTAATTGATTGTCCCACAGTCATGCGCGATCGCGGATCGACTCTGGCAATAAATTCGTGATTGCTTAGCGTCGTTAAATAGACAATGATTTCATTCCCCATCATTTCCGTAACGGATACTGTCGCTTTGATAGAAGCTGGACGAATATCTGGGGGAATATAGTCAGGATCATGAATATTTTCTGGGCGAATGCCAAAGATCACCTCTTCCCCGGCATAATGTTGATAAAATAGGGCTTTGTCTGGAGGTATATGGAGTTCAAATGAGTCGGTTTTTACATACAAATTATCCTCTTTGCTGATTAATTTAGCCTCAAAAAAATTCATCGCTGGGGAGCCAATAAAACCCGCGACAAAGACATTATTCGGATAATTGTACAGCTTTTCTGGGGTATCAATTTGCTGCAAGACGCCATGATTCATCACCGCAATCCGGCTTCCCATGGTCATCGCTTCCACTTGATCATGGGTGACATAAATAAATGTAGTGCCTAATTCGTTATGCAATTTATTAATTTCTGCCCGCGCTTGTACCCGTAATTTCGCATCTAAATTAGATAATGGTTCATCCATTAAAAATACAGCCGGATTACGCACAATAGCGCGACCCACCGCCACTCGCTGGCGCTGTCCTCCGGAGAGTTCTTTGGGTTTGCGGTAGAGTAAATGGTCAATTCCTAATTGCTTAGCGGCACTTTCAACACGGGTTTTAACTTCGCCTTTTCGCTTCCCTTGTAACTCCAGGCTAAATGCCATATTTTCATAGACAGACATGTGAGGATAGAGGGCATAAGATTGGAAAACCATGGCAATATCCCGGTCTTTGGGCGGAATCTCATTGACTCGCTTATCGCCAATATAAATACTGCCTTGGGTGATATCCTCAAGTCCCGCCAGCATCCGTAGGGAGGTGGTTTTTCCGCAGCCAGATGGACCAACAAAGACGAGAAATTCACCATCGTCAATGGTTAGGTTTAAATCATTGACTGCGATAAAATCATTAAATTGTTTGTTGACGCCTTCAAAAATAACACTAGCCATTTTAGAACCTGAATTGGGAATTTAGCTGTAGAGACCCCCTTGTATGCTATTATAAATGATGATTTGATAAAAAATGTACAGGGGTTTACACTAATTCTCGATATATCGCTGTTTCTATCAATCTATCGTAGCTATAGCTAACTCCATCATTTTCGTATACGATAGAGTCAGTTTTGTGTAAGGTTACGGGTATGGCTTCAGTGGACAATCAACAACCAAACATCATCCGTACAGAACGTGGACTAACCATTTCAGGTACACGCATCACAATCTACGATGTGATGGACTATCTAACGGCTCAATATCCACCAAAGTTTATCCGGGCGCTGTTTGATCTTACAGATGAGCAAATTAATGCTGCCTTATCCTATATTGAGGCAAATCGCTCTGATGTTGAAGCAGAGTATCAAATTGTCCTAAAACAGGCTGAAGAAAATCGACAGTATTGGCAGGAGCGCAATCGTAAACACGCTAAACGTGTTGCCACAATACCACCAGAACTAGGTCGAGAAACTCTTTGGATAAAACTTCAACAGCAGAAAGCTAGACATCAACTAGAAGCATGATTTTTCTTATTGATCACAATTTGGGGGGACATGCAGAAATTATATTAGGAAATATTGCCAGTCAAGGTTGGTTGGAGTTACTTCCGATTCGCTTTGTTAGCTTCAAAGAAATGAATCTATCGATTGATAGCAATGATCAAGTAAATAATCGCTTATTTTGATAGGATAAAACTGATATCAGATATTACCCCTTAACCGAACCTGCCAAAATTCCCCGGACAAAATACCGTTGCAGGGCAAAAAACACAATCAGGGGTACAATCATCGTGACAAACGCCCCGGCTGTTAGCAAATGCCACGCTTCGCCGCGAGATCCCACCAACGTGGTTAAGCGCATAGTTAATGGGGCGACATCCGGTGTTCCGCCCAGATAGACTAAGGCGACTAATAAATCATTCCATACCCATAAAAATTGAAACACGGCAAAGGAGGCGATCGCGGGCAGGGAAAGGGGTACAATTAAGCGTGTAAATGTGGTCAAATGCGACGCCCCATCCACCGCCGCCGCTTCGATTAAATCCTTGGGTAGGGAACCGATATAATTCCGGAGTAAATAAATCCCTAAGGGCATTCCATACCCCGTATGGGCTAACCATACACCCAAAAACGAACCCGATAATCCAAAATGATTATAGGATCGCAATACCGGAATTAGCGTCATCTGTAAGGGAACAACCAGCAACGCCACGACTAAAATAAATAACACCTGACGCCCCGGAAACCGCATCCAAGAAAATGCATAAGCCGCAAACGTGGCGATAGCAATGGGAATAACAGTAGCGGGAATGGCAATGGTAAAGCTATTTAGAAACGCTTGTCCCATTCCTTCCGCTGTCAAAACATCGATATAATTTCCTAACTGATATTGGGTGAAATCAAAGGGATGTTGAAACACCATCCACCAGCCACTCTCTAACAAATCATTCTTGGGGCGTAGAGAACTAATCAATAAGCCAACGGTGGGTAATGTCCAAATTAAGGAAATGACGATTAAACTCAGGTGAACCGGAAGGCTATTGAAGGCATTTCGTAACTGATGAGACAGATGTTTCACAGAATTCGATTTACGGCGACGTTTAGATTTCATCGACTTGCCTCTTGCTGACGGAAGCGGCGGATATTCACAACCATGATTGGTATAATTACCAGTAATAAGATAACCGCGATCGCACTCCCCCTGCCATAGTCGCGATAGTTAAACATTTCTTTAATCATCCGCGAAGCAATTACTTCGGTACCTTGATTCCCCGCCGTCATCACAAAGACAATATCAAACACCTTAAGCACCATAATCACCACCGTTGTTGTCACCACCGCTAAGGTGGAACGAATCATCGGGATGGTAATCCGCCAGAAAATTTTCACCTCACTCGCCCCATCCATGCGGGCGGCTTCGATAATATCTTTGGGAATCCCTTTAACGGCGGCGGAAAGTAACACCAGACAGAAACCCGTTTGCAACCATATCATAATCGCAATCAGGGCAAAATTGTTAATCGAACGTTCCACTAACCAGCCCACGGGTTCAAATCCCAGGCTAGTTACGATACCATTGAGTAAACCAATTTGCGCTGCTCCGGCTGGACGAAAGGCATAAACAAACCGCCAAATCACACTCGCGCCGACAAAGGAAATTGCCATGGGTAGAAAGATTAGCGACTTGGCGAGGGGTTCATAGCGTACCTTATCCATGAGTACCGCCAGAATCAAGCCAAACCCGACACTAAACCCAGTAACTAGAACCAGCCATAACAGGTTATTGCGAAACGCCACCAGCATCGCCTCACTGGTAAACGCAAACTGGTAATTCTCCAAGCCGACAAAATTCTGCGATCGCCGATCCAGAAAACTGATGTAAATTGTATTCAGCGTCGGTAGAATTAAGTACGCCGTCAGCACCAGCAGGGCGGGGGCGAGATAAATCCAAGGCAGAATTCGCGATCGCCATTTATGAGGTAAGGTGTTGGCTAGGTAATTCATGGCATAAAATATGCCAAGTACACCGCCACAGCCAATAATTACGGCGATAATTACACTGAGAATTTTATTGAAAACTGACATAAGAGTTTACTTTGACTGGAGAAAACCGATACCGATTAATTCTGTTGCCATAATCTATGATAATCGGTCTATTCTATCCGTCTGTGCTAAGTAGGGTGGGCATTGCCCACCAAATATACCGTAGCATTGCCCACCAGCCTTAAATCAGTAACATTCATCCTAACTTGCACGCTTAATGGTTAAAAAGTCGTCATGCAGTAGCTGTGCTAAGGTTGGGACTGTCAATTCTGCTGGTTGACAGTCTTGTAAAATAGTCATATCCTCGTGACTCTCTAAGCATTAAACCGATGACTCACACCAAATCTGTTCGTCCTCGTCGTCAAGGCAGAATATTTCCGGAATATACGATACCCCCAGAGGAGTTAGCCAGACGGGAAGCTCAAAAAAATGTCCGGATAAAGCGCTATCGAGAGATTTTCGCTCAAGTCAGTCCTCAACTCATCCAAGATCATTACAACTGGTTTATGATTATTGAGCCAAACAGTGGGGATTATTTTATTGATCCGGATGAAGACGTAGCGATGCAAAAAGCGCGTCAAAAATACCCAAGCGGTATGGTGGGAATCATGCGCCTTAACGAAACCGGAACTTGTGGCAAGATATGATTTCAGGCAAGTTTGGTGAGATTGGTGAACTGATCTTTGAAATTGATTTAGTTGGCGTTGATGCAGAACGATACCCCATTGATGTGTTACTAGATACAGGCTTTACAACGGGCTACTTAGTGCTTGATGCTCAAGATGTGCAAAGTTTGGGTTGGTCGATGATTGAAGGTGAACGTGCGATGGGAATGGTACAAGGGGAGGATTTTTTTGATGTATATGAAGGCAGGGTTTTTCTAGATGAAAGGGAATATATTATTCCCGTGTTAGCTGGATCAGGTATATCCGAACCGCTACTCGGTTTACAGTGGTTGAAGATGCTACCATTGGCGGTGAATTTTGCAGCCGAAATGTTGACGCTGGGGTGAATAGGGAAACGCGATCGCATTTGCAGCAAATGAAGCAGCTATGAGTGCTTGTAGGGGCGGGTTTAGCCTTTAAATTCGCACATCACCGACAATATTAATTGCAAAACCCGCCCTTCTATCAAGTCCGTCAATTAACCCTAATAGTGATGCTGTCACAGCAAGGGTTTCATTCTTTTTTATTAGGAGTGATTTGCCGGACATATTATTACCCAAAAGTTGTGCTTTCCAAGAAGCAAATCCACAAAACACGCGGCGCAACCTTGGAAGGGCGCACGTCGGGGGAAGGGCGCACGTCAGTGCGCCCCTACGGGGCTTCCATGGCAAAATTCCTGTATCGAGACTTTTGTCGGCAGTTTTTTAATGGATAATGTGTAATCCTAAAAAAGGACAACTCTACGGCGATAGCCGCTCCATCTTTCCTTGAAAACAGGAAATAAAATAGATATAAAAAGCGATTGAAGAAAGGAGTATAGTTATTAAAAATCGATAAAAATTGAGTATAAAAGAGCAAAGGGTTGATCAGCGCGATCGCACTGTTTCCGTCAATGCAGAAAGCAGCGATAATAATTAATACCAAATCCGGATTAGCTACCCCCGTTATAATCCAGTCCGCGCAGGCGGACTTTGTTTGTGTAGCAGCGATTTCAATCGCCTCCACTTGCTAACCGGGAGCCATACATCAGTTCATTGTAAGTAGGGTATAAGCTTAGGAAATAAATCGCCAGTTCTATCAAATCGGGAAGCATCAGTTGTATACAGGATGGAATCGGACAAACCCATTAAGATAGAAAGACATGGCACACCTGCAAAGCAAGCGAGTAACGAATGACTTCAACTCTGCTCAAAACTCCACCTCTAAATGCCCCAACTATTGAGACATTACCAAATGGTCTAACCATTGTGGCAGAACAGATGCCTGTCGATGCGGTTAACCTGAATGTCTGGGTGAATGTGGGTTCCGCCGTTGAACCTGACCCAATTAACGGGATGGCGCATTTTCTCGAACACATGGTTTTTAAGGGAACACCGCGCCTGAACAGTGGCGAGTTTGAGCGGCTGATTGAAGAATGTGGTGCGGTGACTAACGCCGCAACCAGTCATGATTACACCCACTATTACATCACCACAGCCCCCAAAGATTTCGCCCAACTCGCACCCTTGCAACTGGATGTGGTGTTAAATCCCCTGATTCCTGATGACGCCTTTGAACGGGAACGGCTAGTGGTGTTAGAAGAAATTCGGCGTTCGGAAGATAGTCCCCGTCGCCGCACCTTTCGGCGGGCGTTAGAAACCAGCTTTGACTACCTCCCCTATCGTCGCCCGGTACTCGGACCGACTTCTGTGATTGAAAGCTTAACCTCTCAGCAGATGCGGGATTTTCATAACACCTGGTATCAACCCAAAACCATGACAGCCGTCGCCGTGGGCAATTTACCGGTGGAGGAGTTGATTGACACAGTGGTGCAGGGATTTGCCAAAGCTGAGGTTAAGGGTGACTCTGACTATACTTCGCGACTCACGTATAAGCCAGAAGCGCCGTTTCCCGACATTGTGCGCCAAGAGTATGTAGATTCGACATTACAGCAAGCGCGATTGGTCATGGTTTGGCGAGTACCGGGATTAAAACAGTTGGAGAGTACCTATCCATTAGACGTTTTAGCCGCTATTTTAGGACAGGGGCGGATGTCACGGTTGGTGCGAGATTTGCGCGAAGATCGTAAACTGGTGACTCATATTGGGGTGAGTAATATGACTCAACAGTTACAGGGGATATTTTATATTTCCGCCCAGCTTCCGACAGAGAACTTAGACATTGTGGAAGCGGCGATTGGGGAACATATTCGTCAGCTACAAACGGAATGTGTCGCGGCGGCGGATATTGCCCGTATTCGTACCCAGGTGGCGAATCGCTTTACCTTTAGTAATGAGAAACCGAGCGATCGCACCAGTCTATATGGCTATTATCACTCCCAATTAGGGGATTTAACCCCAGCCTTAAATTATCCGGCTTGCATTCAAGCGGTCAAGGCTCACGATATTCAACAGGCTGCCCAAGATTATCTGGCAACGGATGCCTATGGTATTGTGACGATGAAACCAGCGTGAAGAGACCGCGAAGAGATAATTAAGATAATAGGGCACGGCAATGCTCATCCGTGTCAACTTAAGGCGAAAACTAATGCTGACAAGGTTTTAAGCCGTGTCTATCTACTCCTTGACATTTTCCCCCTCATCCCCTAACCCCAACTCCGGACCCTGGGGAGAAGGGGAACCAGATTATCTTGCTCCCTTCTTGCTCCCCTCTCCCAAGCTTGGGAGAGGGGCTGGGGGAGAGGGGTTGAGCTTAAGTTGACACCAATGGGCAATGCTGTGCCCCTACCACAATTTAGGGATAATTAATGAAACCTCTAAGTAATCGCACTAAAATCGTTGCTACCATTGGTCCTGCGAGTCATTCACCGGACATCCTTAAGCAAATGGTGCAAGTGGGCATGAATGTGGCACGGTTGAACTTCTCCCATGGTAGCTACGATGACCATGCTCACACCATTTCTTTGCTACGCTCTATTGAAGAGGACTTAGATACACCGATTACCTTACTCCAAGACTTACAAGGACCAAAAATTCGAGTCGGGAAACTGCCCGATGCAGGACTTAACTTGGTTCAAGGAGAATCCATTTCCTTAGTTCCCGTTTCTGAATTCAATCATCAACCGAAAACGGTGGCTATCGACTATCCCCACCTGGCTCAAGAAGCGGAACCTGGAGTGCAGATTCTCCTAGATGATGGACTCTTAGAACTGCGGGTTGAGGACATTGACGGCAATACCGTTAAATGTCAAGTCGTCGAAGGGGGGATACTCAAAAGCCGTAAAGGGGTGAATTTGCCCGGATTGAGCCTAAATCGCTTACCCTCAATGACAGATAAAGACCAACAAGATTTAGAATTTGGCATTGCTCAAGGGGTTGACTGGGTATCCTTAAGCTTTGTTCGTTCGGCAGAAGATATCCGTACTCTCAAAGGATTTCTCCAGCAACACAATGCCTCATCCCTACCCGTGATTGCCAAAATCGAAAAACCTCAAGCGATCGCGAACTTAGAAGCCATTATCAATGAAAGTGATGGAATCATGGTAGCACGGGGCGATTTGGGTGTAGAAATGAGTCCGGAAAAAGTGCCGTTTCTGCAAAAGAAAATTATTCGGATTTGTAACCAAAAGGGGCTTCCAGTAATCACAGCCACCCAAATGCTCGATAGTATGATTAATAATCCCCGTCCAACTCGTGCTGAAGCCAGTGATGTGGCGAATGCAATTATCGATGGCACCGATGCGGTGATGCTGTCTGGGGAGTCAGCCGTGGGTAAATATCCACTTAAAGCTGTGACCATGCTAGCCCGTATTGCTACGGATGTGGAACCGGAAATTAAGTTTGTTAATTATCCCCCAGCCGCAACCAATGAAGCCAATGCCCTCAGTGAAGCGCTGAACACGATTGATAAAATTCTGGATTTGCGCTGTATTGCGGCTTTCACCAGTACCGGTCACACCGCCAAATTAGCCGCCGCTGAGCGTCCAGGAGTCCCTGTTATTGCTCTGACGCCTAATCGGAAAGTTTACCACAATTTGAATTTGGTTTGGGGGGTAAAACCATTGTTACTCGAGCAAGAAGTTGAGTCCTTTGAAGAGTTAGTCAATCAAGCCCAAACTCAGTTACTCAAACGGAATTTAGTGGTAGAAGGAGATAAAATTTTAATTATCGCTGGGATTCCGACAAAAGTCTCAGGCGGGACTAATTTGCTCAAGATTCACACGATTAGCACTGAATCTTAAATCTGGCTTAACTACGGTTAGCCCCTTGGGTAACGCTTGCGCTCTACCCAACCTACTTGAACTGATACCAAGTTGCAGTCTAATGTAGAACTTTCTTTTTCCCCAATCTCCCCATCTCCCTCTCACCCCCTCGATTCAGCAACCCCTACGGATTAATAGTCTAGACGCCGTGTTCTTGATAATCTTCAGAGGACTTGGGATCTAATTCCCAACGCTGCTCATCCCGTCGTTCTAGCTTATTGGTGACTTGCACCGGTTCTTTTTGAGCGCCTTCGACACCAACGGCTCGCTCCATCTCTTGGGTCACATTTTGATCGGGCGTCGGTGTTAAACCGCCAACGGCTTCCTCACCGCCTACTTTTGCCTGGTAGCGGTTGGCATCAACATCGCTCGTGGTGGGTTCACCGCTTGCCATACGGGTTCTTGATTCTTCAATCAGTCTACCATCAGCCGTGTCGCGATCGCTGAGTCCCTCATAAGTCGGTTCAATCTCGTGGGTTTCCTGAGGTTTGTCTGATTCTGATACAGGGTTGGACTGAGATTGGTTAATGTTTTCAGGTTCCATATTGTCTTTTATATTACTATCTGCACTCACAGCTTAGCCTTTTGCAGGCACATCAGTTTATTACCCCAGAGCGAATCCTATTTTATTTCTTTTGAGGGATGACATCTGTGTGAGTCATTCCTAAGCTGAAAATGCTTATCAATACTACCTGTTTAGCCCGTAGAATTTTCGTGGCTGAAAGAATACCCCAGAAAAATTCTACCTTCGATC
This sequence comes from Coleofasciculus sp. D1-CHI-01, assembly GCF_040218875.1. Classification (NCBI taxonomy): domain Bacteria; kingdom Bacillati; phylum Cyanobacteriota; class Cyanophyceae; order Coleofasciculales; family Coleofasciculaceae; genus Coleofasciculus; species Coleofasciculus sp. D1-CHI-01. Next base: position 27,240 of record NZ_JAVJQP010000057.1, on the reverse strand, counting down.
CAGTAATAAAGTCGTTAACAATTCCAATGATGATAACCGATAATACACCCAAAAAAGTTGCCATTCTGATCGATCAGAAGTTTGAAGATTCCGAGTTTCAAATTCCTGATCAAGCGCTGCAACAAGCGGGGGCGCAGGTTGTGGTGCTGGGTTCGCGCATGAATGACACCTATCAGGGGAAACAAGGCAAAGTTTCGATTAAACCGGATGGTACAGTAACCGAAACCCGTCCCGACACCTTTGATGCGGTGATTATCCCCGGTGGGATGGCACCGGATACGATGCGAAATAATCCCAATGCTGTCCAATTTGTACAGAAAGCAATGGAGTTGAATAAACTCGTTGCGGCAGTTTGTCATGGTCCCCAAGTGTTAATTGAAGGGGATTTACTTCAGGGTAAAAATGCGACCGGATTTCTCTCGATTCGCAAGGATATGACCAACGCTGGGGCTAACTATGTGGATGAACCCTTAGTCGTGGATGGGAATCTGATTACCTCTCGTCAACCTGGTGATTTGGCAATCTTTACCACGGCAATTCTCACCCGCTTGGGGTTAGGGATTCCGGATCAAGCCTTACCCGATGAAACGGATATGACGGCTCAATGGTGGCAATTGGCAGAAGCTTGGGGAGGAAGTAGCAAGCTTGATATTGTGAATGGATTGAATACTGCCTTAGCTGGGGAACGATATGGGCGAAAAGTGTTTGAGTATTATGCCCAAAAAGCCTCTGATTTAGAGTTGCGATCGCTACTGCAAGAAATCATCGAAAATAAGCAGCATCATATTATCATGCTGGAGAATCGCTTAAGAGATTTGCAGGCGTTTGAATCGATTCCGGAAGTGGCGACAGATGCCTATGCTGCCTTACAAAATTGGCTGCAACCTAACGATAGTTTATCAATTTTACGCCATGCATTGGGTGACATTCAAACGGGTGTTGTCGATGCTTATAATCTGCGGAAACAATTCACAGATCCCACGTCAACGGTGCTGTTTACTCAGATTGAAGAGGAGTTGGCAGACTATGAACAGCGTTTAGCCAGCCTGTATCACAATCGTCTGGGAGAACAAGAAGCTACGCCTGCTGAACCTACTACCCTGGCGGCGGTTGGAGGTTAAGAATTGGTGATTTGTTTGGGTTAGCCGAAATACGCTAACCCGCTCAACTCTTATCTTGTCTCCCTTGTCTGAAAAAATGGATTGACTAAAAATAATCATACGTTACTTTTTGTAAGGTTTCTAACCATGGAGAGAAAGTTTCTGATCATCGGAGAAGCGATCGCGCATAAATTTGCCAAAAAACGCGGGTTAAGGAATAAAGAAACCCAGACAATCCGCTAATACCGAGTTGCGCTCTTTCCGTAGTAGATAGGAAAAGCTGGGGAAGCTGGGGGAGCCGGGGGCGCTGGCGAAGCTGGGAAAGCTGGGGGAGAGAACGTTATATCTTTGAATGCCACTTGGTATAACAAAGGTTATCATCTATAGCTATACTAAAATCCCTCAACCCGCCCCTACACAATCAACACTTTTCCTTCAATTGCTGACGTATGCTTTGTAACGCCACCTTCACCTGTTCATAGTCCTGATCGATTTGTGTTAATAGATGAGTCGTTAACGTCAGTGGATTATCGGTTTCATCTTCAATGTCTATCGTTTCTAACTGCTTACAAAGTTCAGAAAGGTGAATTGCACCAACCGTACCACTGGTAGATTTGAGACTGTGAGCCGCCTGTTGACAAGTGGTTAGCGTCTCAGGTGACAATGTATTTGTTTTCTGTGAATCCAGTGCTTGGTTCATCACCCCCAACAACTGAGCGCCTTCGTCCAAAAAACTATCAATCACTTGGATTAAGACTTGATCATCTTTGACCATATCGCACAGTTGTTGAAAAGCGTGGTTATCAATCACATCATGTCCGTCTAAACCGTTATTATTGTCTTGTACCTTGCTCCCTTGCTCCTGGGCTTGGAGCCTCTGCTCTCTGGCTTCTGCCTTCTGGAAACTCCGAGTCTCTTGTACCTTTTTTGGCACTCCCTGCAACGATCGCACTAGTTCCTCGACCCGAATCGGCTTGCTGATATAATCGTTCATACCTGCTTGCAAACAGGTTTCGCGATCGCCTCGCATAGCATTAGCCGTCATCGCTATAATATGAGGACGGTTTTCCGGTGACCATTCCTGGCAAATGCGCTGAGTCGCTATCAAACCATCCATTTCCGGCATTTGCACATCCATCAATACCACATCATAAGACTGGCGGTGCAATGCTTCGAGGACTTCTAAGCCATTGGCGGCTACATCCGCCCGATACCCCATGCGGCTGAGAATATGCAATCCCACTTGCTGGTTAACCACATTATCCTCCGCCAACAGAATCCGCAACGGTAGAGTTGAACCCATATACGGATCAATCGTCGGTGAAATCTCACAGGTTGACCGCACTTTCACCGGTTGACCGACTAATACATCCATCAACACATTGTAGAGTTGAGACTGCTTAATCGGCTTAGTCAGAAACGCCGCAAACTTGGCTTCATCTAGTTGACCACTGTTTTCTGGCTTGCCGATTGAGGTTAACATAACCAAGGGAATCTCTTGACCATCTGGCTGTTGGCGTATGTGTGAGGCAAGATTAACCCCATCCATTCCCGGCATGTGCATATCCAGAATCGCTAAGTCAAATGTCTCCCCTTGCTGTAGCCAGTCTAATGCCTGATCACCCGACTCAGCCGCACGGGTCAGCACCCCCCACGATTGACCTTGTAGAGTTAAAATGCGGCGATTAGTGGCATTATCATCCACAATTAACATCCGCTTGCCTTCAAGCTGAGGTTGCCGGAGATCCAAATTACCGAGATTATCAATGTGGCAGACAGGGGCAACAATCGTGAAGTAAAAGATTGAACCCTTACCCACTTCACTTTCTACCCAAATTCTACCCCCCATCATTTCACTTAATCGCTTAGATATCACTAACCCTAATCCTGTGCCCCCATAGTGGCGACTGGTGGAGGAATCGACTTGACTAAAGGCTTTAAATAAACGATCTAAGCGATCCGGAGGAATACCAATCCCTGTATCTTTAACTGCAAACAAAATTTCATACTGTTGTTCCTTATAATTTGGGTGAGAAAGGTGGTCTAATGACTGGGGACTTATCCGCTTAGAGGAAACCGAAACCGTCACTTCTCCCTTATGGGTAAACTTGAGGGCATTACTGAGTAAATTAACCAGAATTTGCCGCAGTCGGGTAATATCGCCGCGAATTGTGTTGGGGGTGTGAGGATCAAACAGATACGCCAGTTCTATGCCTTTTTCTGCGGCTTTTGGCGTTAGCAGATCTAGAGATTCTTCAATACAGGTTCGCAGATTAAACGGTTGTTCCTCCAACTCCAGTTTGCCGGACTCAATTTTGGAGAAGTCGAGGATATCATTAATAATCGTCAGCAGGGCTTCACCACTGTTGCGGATTGTTTCGGCAAATTCGGCTTGTTCATGACTCAGTTGGGTATCCAACAGCAGTCCCGTCATGCCAATTACCGCATTCATCGGCGTGCGAATTTCATGACTCATGGTTGCCAGAAAATCACTTTTGGCGCGGTTGGCGGCTTCGGCGATCTGTTTGGCTTTTTCCATCGCCACGTTTTGTTCGGATAATTGCTGGCGTTGGTGCTTTTCTTGTTCCAGGAGTTGGGCTTGGGCAAGGGCAATCCCTACTTGATCGGCAACGGCTTCAAGTAATTCAATTTCATCATTACTCCATTGACGAAACTGATCGCACTGATGTAGACAAATCACCCCATTGGGTTTTTCCTTATACGAGGTGCGAACGACTAACATAGATTTCAGGTTTACCTCGTCACACATTCCCGTGGCATTTTGTAACAAAGGATCGTCGTAAACATTGTTAGAGGCGATCGCGCGATCGGCGGCTAATACCTGTTGAATATGAAGATTTTGGTCAACGGGAATCTTGACGTTGAGGATAGAGGAGTAACCCCGTTCTAAATATTCGGCGACAAAAGGGATTTGGGGAGTGGGCGAGGCAATATAGGTGTGAATGACGCAACGGTTAACGCGAAAGGCTTGACCAATTTGAGTGGCGGTGGTTTGAAAAATTTGTTGGGCGTCTAAACTTTGGCGAATGTCTTGGGTGATTTGTTTTAGCAGTAATGAGCGCTGGAGTTGCTGTTGTAATGCGGTTTCTGCTTGTTGGCGTTCGCTTAAATCGGCTTGGGCTTGTTGATAGAGTTCCGACTGCTGTACCGCAATGGCAACTTGCGTGGCGAGTTGTACCAGTAATTCTGTCTCTTGGGGCTGCCAATGTCGAGGAAGATTACAATGGTGGGCAATCAGTAAACCCCACAATTTTTGTCCTTGTATAATCGGTACGACTAAATTTGCCCTCACCTGTAAATCGGCAAGAAAGTTACGATAACAGGACTCTAGGTTAGCCGTATGGATATCCTCCAAGGTGTGAATATCACCCTGTTGGTAACGCACCGCTGACTTCTCGCCAAAGCAGGGATCAAAAATCGTGCGTCCCAATACCGATAACTCTTTCACGGCTACAGACTCGACTTCTACCACACCACTCCAGTCGGGATTGAAACGGTAAATTAACACCCGATCCGTTTGTAGGAAGTGCCGCACCTCCGTTACTGTCGTGTTCAGAATTTCGGTTAAGTGTAACGATTGACGAATGCGGCGAGCGATCGCACCTACTAATCGTTCTCGTTCGGCTTGCTGTCGGAGGGCGGTTTCCGCCTGTTTGCGTTCAATTAGTTCCGTGGATAACTGCTGATACAATTCAGACTGTTGAATCGCGATCGCGACTTGGGTGGCTAATTGCTGAAGCAGATCAATATCAACGGTTTGCCAATGTCGAGGATGATGACAATGGTGGGCAATCAGTAATCCCCACAATTTTTGTCCCTGTAGAATCGGGACGACTAAATTTGCCCTGACGTTAAGATCGGCTAAAAAGTCTCGATAACAGGTTAAAATATCCGATGTGTGAATATCTTCCAAGGTATGAATATAACCCTGTTGGTAACGCACTGCCGACTTTTCTCCAAAGCAGGGGTCATAAATCGTTTGTCCCAACACCGATAACGTGTCTGATTCCACCGACTCCACGGCGACGACGCCACTCCAATCGGGATTGAAGCGATAAATTAACACCCGATCCGTTTGCAGGAACTGTCGCACTTCAGTCACCGTGGTATGGAGAATATCCTCCAACTGCAACGACTGGTGAATCCGCAGCGCGATCGCTCGAATTAATCGCTCCCGTTCGGCTTGTTGCTGCGACGTAGTTTCCGAGTGCAAGCGTTCAGTTACATCTTGAATTAAGGCTAAGATATGAGTCTGATTCTCTGAGGTTTCAATTCTGGATGTGGAGATCGATAAAATACGGTGGCTACCATCCGCCCGAACGATGTCCCATTTCTCTGCGACTAAATCCTCCCCACGTTGCATCTGAGCAATTCGCTTGACGGCTTGGCTGCGTTGTTTCGGATCGGGATAGAATGTCTGATACCAGCCTCGACGGTTAATTTCCTCAACGGTATACCCGGTAATCTCCACCATCTGCTGATTCCAAACTGTGAAGCGGATATAGGGATACGTCTCAATACTATGGCAGACACAGACACCTTCTCCCATCCGTTCGATCAGTTGGGTTTTAAAGGAATATTCAGCTTGTAAAGTTGCCTCGGCTTGTTTGCGATCGGTAATATCGGTATGAGTCCCTACCATGCGGATCACTCGACCTGCGGCATCTTTTTGATGAATTGCCCGGGACAAAATATAAACCGTTGAGCCGTTTTTATGATGGAAGCGTTGGACGGTTTGGAAACGAGAAACCTTACCACTGTTATAATCTTCAATCAGTTTTAAGGCGGCAATCCGATCCTCCTCAAAAATCACCTTTTCCCAAGACGCCAATTCATTCGGCAATTCCCAATCGGCGTAACCCAGCATTTCTTTCCATCGGGGAGAGAAATAAATGTCCCCAGTAATCATATTCCAGTCCCAAAATCCATCCTGGGAGGCGCGGAGGATTAATTCCAGCCGTTCTGTCGCGGTTTTGACGATATGGGCAACCTGAGGCGGCTCAATTGCATGATCGCCGGGAGTTTCCACTAATGAAGAGGAGGGAAGACAACGGGATGCTGAAGGGGCTTGTGTCAACTCACTAAATTCCGTTTGCCAGTCTTTGCCGTTCAATGTGGGATTGCTGGCTATTGTCTGAATCAACTGCAAACGCTGATGGCTTGTTTCCAACGTCGTTTCGGCTTGGCTTAAGTCATTCAGGGTTTGCTGAAGTTGGTTGGCTTGTTGATTAATTGTTTGTTGTAATTGCTCAACTTGATTCAGCAGCGCCAGAGGATTCAGCGCTTTTATGATGTCCTTTGCGGTGAAAATGCCGAGAAGATTTTCCGGAGATTGGTAAACTAATTGAGGGATTTGCCCGACTTGCCGCATCTGTTCGAGTCCCTGCTTTATGGAATCATCCGGATGGAGACTCAACAGCGGTTTTTTTACCACCATAGACACGGGTGTTTTTGACAAGTCAAGTCCAAATACACAGAGCTGTAAACAGTGGATCAAATCCTGTTCTGTAATTAATCCTACAGGTATGGAATGGGCTGAAACTGAGGATAATGGCGACGCGATCGCACTCTTTTGAAATGGTCTCCCATTGGTTTCATCCCCGATTCCCCTTTCCTGAATCAATACAGCACAAGTTTCCTGAGTCTTAATCAGCTGTTGTGCCACGTCCAGAATAGAAGTAGTCAACGGAACTTGCAGCACCGAAGTTGTCATTCTCGCTGCCACTGATTGCGACTGGAGTAAATTTAGTTCAGGTAAGGCTTGACAAATACTATTTTCTGTGATTAATCCAATAAGTTTACCTGTCTCATCCAAAACCGGGAGATAATCAATCGAATAGCTCTCGAAAAGGGATAATGCAGTAAACAGATGACAGGACTCACAGAGGGTTAACGTAATCGGCGATCGCACCATCACATCAGCCACCTGAGTGTCCTGAAAATCCACCCTAGCAAGCATCAGCTTAATCAAGTCTCGTGTGGAGACTATCCCGATCAACGCCGAGTTTTCGGTCACTAAAACGCAGCGATGGGAAGGTTCTGGTTCTCTGGCAATTTGCCCAGACTGATAGCCCGACAAGGATTGTCCTTGATTTAACAGAGCGATCGCTTCGACTAGAGTTGCTTCAGCCTCAATCGTGAGGGGATGATAGTCAATAAAATGCTCTAAAGCAGGTAAGGTAATGGCGGTGGTGTCAGGCTGCATAATAATTGGGTAGGGCGCAGGCTGTAGCTGGAACAAACAAACTCCAAGGCTGTAAAGTTGATGTTATATACTTTTTCTCTCTCCTCTTGATTAACTGTAGGGCTATTTCCGTCACACTGCCCTAGAAGCAGATACCTATTCTTTATACTGCCAAACTTTGAAAAAATCCGCAGCCTCTTCCCCAGAGGTGAGAACTTATTTTTTTTTAACTTTTGTCATTGGTTATATTATGTCCGGTTGAATCCATTTCTCCCATAGGCAAACATCCCCAAATGCCAACTAAACCTCCAAATCCACATCGGGTTCAACACCAAGCGATAAGCTTCGCTTGTGCCGAAGGCAATCGCAATTGTTCTACCAATCTCTCTACCCGTCGTCTTTCTCGTTCAACGCCTTGTCTTTCTCGCTCTGAGGGAGTCAAAATCCAGTTGCTTTGTGCATCATACCAACGTAACCAGATGCGATCGCATTCCCCATAGAAACCCTGCCACAGTCCTAACCCTAGCTGAATATCGTTCATCCACACACGCGGTTCACTCAAGTCTAACTCGGTGTAGCGACTACCCATTAACTGAAACGCTCTTAGCTGGTTCGTGCGACCATTAAACACGATGTAATAGGGAACACGCAAAATACGTTCATAGACTTCCCACTTTGTCGGCGGTTGATTGGCTTCCCGCAGCGTTTGTCCCAAGTCTTCTTTTTCAGTACCTGGTGAAATCAGTTCTACCACGGCAAAGGGATTCACTTCTTCTTGCCACACCACATAGCTCATTCGTAAATCTCGTTGTTCATAGAGTCTATCAACCCCCACTACAGCAAACCAGTCGGGGCGTTTGTACCAATTGGTCTGGCGCGGATTGTAGTAAAGATTCAAATCGCTGGCAACAAAAATGCGATCCGTTGGGTAGTTAGGAGGACAGAAGGTATCTTCAAGGAAACGCGCTTGTAGTAAATGATATTTGTCAGGCAAACCGGGTTCCTCTGGGTCTTCGCTCTTGAGATCGTACATTGTAGGCAAAACTTTTTTTGGGTCTTGAGGCGGGTCAGTTTGAAACATGATTTTTGTCATTTGTCATTGGTCATTTGTCATTTGTAAGGCTTTGAGGATTATTTATCTAACTTAACAGGGTTGAGTTTATTTCCACCAATATGTAGAGACGTTGCATGCAACGTCTCTACAATGGTATCGAAAGTCCTAATCGATGTGTCTACTGCTATAACGCCCCTGCTGCCGTTCGGTCGAAAATATCTCCAGAAAGGTGAGTTGTAATATTCATCGCCCGGACGACAGGTAATTTCTCTAACCCTTGACTATATTCAATCACACTCACACCACCATTCCCTTGTTTAATACTCCAGAATGATTCTGAACTCAATCCCAAAACATGGCAAAGAATAACTTTATTAATCGCATCATGAGCAACAACTAAACCCGTCTTTAGTTCTGACTCAGCCATTCCAGCTTTGACCTGAATCATCCTATCCCAAGCGGCTGTTGCTCTCTCCCATACTTGGTTTAAATTTTCACCATTGGGCATTTGTACCGTCGCTGGAGTAACTTTCCATTGATGCAATAAATCGGCGTATTCTTGGTTAATTTCTGACTCTAATTTACCCTCCCAAAGCCCATGATTAATTTCGCGAAACTTTTCCTCAAGTTCTAGCGGAATACCACTGTGATACTGAAGAATCAATTCAGCCGTTTCCTTGGGACGTAACATCGGACTGGTCACGGCAAAATCAATCGGAATATCTTTAAGAAACTCAGCCACCTGCTGTCCCTGTTGACGCCCATTTTCATTTAACGGCACATCAATCCCGCCTTGGAAGCGGGAGACACGATTCCACTCGGTTTCCCCGTGACGTACCAGCAGCAGACGCAACCCCCGATTACTGGGGCGAGGCGTCGGTAACGGCGTACCAACATGAGAGGTTTGATTGAGAGACTCTAATTGCACGGGTTCACCCCAACCCCCCGTAAAATTCAGAACATTAATGCAACAGTTGGATTGTAAGACGGACTGGTAACGGGCGGGAGAAATACCCAAAGCGCTACTCAGCAAACAGCGGTTAATACCATTGTGTGCCACGATTAAAATCGTGCCACCTTGGTGACGGGGTAGAATCTCTTGCCAGAATTGCTGCGCTTGTTGATAAAGTGCCAAGACAGGAAAATGCTTCCGGGTTCCCTCCGACGTAGTGATTTCCATATAGAAGTCCTCCGGGCGTTCTTTCCAGCACCGATAATCTTCCGGGAATTTTTTCCGGGCGTCAGATTTAGCCACTTTTTCCCACAAGGGTAAATCGACTTCCATCAGGTTTTCTGATGGTTGAAGAGGGGGTGAGCCAGATAAATAAGGTAGAATGACCTCTGCGGTCTGCTTCGCTCGTTGGAGAGGAGAGCAATAAACAGCATCAAGGCTCAAGCTACTGAGGGCAGCACCCACCTTACGGGCATCATCAGCCCCTGTTTCCGTTAACACGGACTCATCACAGCGTCCTTGAATGAGTTGCTGGGCATTATAGCTGCTCTGACCGTGCCGTACAATAATGACGCGAGTAGTCAATCCTTTTGCTCCTATGTGACCAATTGATGAACAGTAGCCAGATTAACCCAAATGCTGGTAGCATCCTTGGGGCATCTTCAAATATCAGGGTCATTTTTAGTTTAACCGCTCACCTGCTGTGCAAAAAGGCGAGGGAGCTGGGGAAGCTGGGGGAGCTGGGGAAGCTGGGGGAGCTGGGGAAGCTGGGGGAGCTGGGGAAGATGGGGAAGATGGGGTAGCTGGGGGAGCTGGGGAAGCTGGGGGAGCTGGGGAAGCTGGGGGAGCTGGGGAAGATGGGGAAGATGGGGAAGCTGGGGAAGATGGGGAAGATGGAGAAGAGGTTAATTTTTCCTGTGTATCTCCCCTATAAATAGGGTTTCAAGACTTCCCCTGAAAAGCTAGAATGCGACAGATTACGTCTGAAACAAAAACCGTGAGCTTTGTTACTAAATATTTTTTGAGAACGTTAGAACTTATGACTTATTATTTATGACTTATGACTTATTACTTTTTTTGGGGGGTTCATGAATACTGGTTTAGTGATTAAACGGTTAATTTTAGCCGTGCTGACAGTTGCTGTAGTCTTACAAATCAGCCTTTCTTTGGTTGAAAGCTGGGGTCAGCCTCAAATTCAAAGTCGCTTAGAACTTTACCAAACCAATTTATTACTCCATGCTGCCGAAGGTCAGAGTTTAGCAACAGAAGGAGAAGAGGATTTAACGGCGGCGCGGAATGCATTACTCGGTGAGAATCCGTTTGAAAATGCCCAAGAGCAATATGAACAAGTCCTGGAAACAGCGCAGACAACTCAATCGAAAATAATCGCCAAACTGGGACAACTGTCCTCAAACCCGGATGTGACAACATCTATCGGTGATGAGCTGGCTAAACCGCAAATGCAAATCGCTCCCATTGACGAGGCTCCGATGACCTCTCAGCAGCGAAAGCAGTTGCAAAAGTCATTTTCTCAGACAGAACAACTTATTGATGAACTGAATGTGCGGTTGGGACTGCTGCAAGCTCAACAGGGTAGAACAGAGATGGCGATTCAGACATGGAATGAGTTGATTGAGCAAGAAACCGTGGAAAGTACCGCTCCAGCAACGACGCCATCCGCCAAAACTGCCGCCATATTAGCAGGTCTTTGGAGTGATTCGCCTCGAATTTTACCCGATGCGGAGTCAAAAATTCAACAAAATTTAGATAGTTGGTTCCAGTATCGGGCATTGTTCCAGCTTTATCAATTGCAACAGCGTCAAGATGCCTTAGTGTCCTTACAAGCTCAAGAAAAAGAGAGAGCCAAACAAGCCTTAGTTAAGTTAACTCTAATTAGTGCCATTCCCGGAATTGGCGGTCTTGTCGGGGTGGGACTCTTGCTATTTTTGCTGGGTCAGTGGTTACTTCAGGGAGAGCGATCGCTCCTCGCCACTAACAGCACTATCCGGTGGGATACGCCGTGGGATGGAGAAATGATTTGGCAAGTCTTGATTCTGGGCTTTTTCTTTATCGGTCAAATCCTCCTTCCTATTTTTATCCTGCCACTTTTCCTGGGCTTGTTCAATCTGAATCCGGCTAGTTTTACGGTAAGAATGCAGGCATTCTATGTTTTAATGACTTACATTGTGCTAGCGGCTGGAGGATTGGGAGTCCTTTACCTTTCGATCAAGGATTTTTTACCTTTACCAGAGGATTGGTTTCGGATTAAATTCCGCAGAAAAGGGATTATTTTGGGATTAGGTGGCTATCTTGTGGCGCTACCCCTGGTGATTTTAGTCTCACTCCTGAACCAGCAATTATGGCAGGGACAAGGAGGGAGTAATCCGATTCTTTCTCTGGTGCTAGAAGGACAGGATACAGTTGCTATTGTGATATTTTTTAGCACGGCTTGCATTGCTGCACCCCTGTTTGAGGAATTCATGTTCCGAGGGTTTTTGTTACCGTCGTTAACGCGCTATATGCCTGTTTGGGGAGCCATTGTCACCAGTAGTTTCGTCTTTGCGATCGCACATCTGAGTTTGTCAGAAGTCCTCCCCTTAGCCACATTAGGCATTGTATTGGGAATCGTGTACACGCGATCGCGCAATCTTGTCGCCCCCATGCTCGTTCACAGTCTCTGGAATACGGGGACGTTATTGAGTTTAGTAATTTTAGGTAGTGGTGGAAATTGAGGAAGTATGGTTTGTAGGGGCGGGTTTATGGGCTTTCGTTCCGCTATTGATATTAACCTTTGTTCAAAACCCGCCCTTTCCGAATGTAGGGGCGGGTTTATGGGCTTTCGTTCCGCTATTGATATTAACCTTTGTTCAAAACCCGCCCTTTCCAAATGTAGGGGCGGGTTTATGGGCTTTCGTTCCGCTATTGATATTAACCTTTGTTCAAAACCCGCCCTTTCCAAATGTAGGGGCGGGTTTATGGGCTTTCGTTCCGCTATTGATACTAACCTTTGTTCAAAACCCGCCCTTTCCAAATGTAGGGGTGGATTTTACAACTATCGTTTCTTCCCTCACCCAGATGTAACTAAACCCGCCCCGACTATTGCCTATTCCCTATTCCCTATTGCCTATTCCCTATTCCCCAAATAGCGATCGCGCCATCATTACTCCCACTCACCAATATCTGTCCATCATGACTAAAGCTGAGGGAGAAAATCGAACCCGAAAACCCTTCCAACATCGTCATCAACTCACCCGATTCCAGATTCCATAACCCTAATCTGCCATAAGGACCTAACGCACTAGCTAAAATGTTACCCGACGGATGCAACGCCAAGGCATTGACAAACACAGGTTTAGGATTTTCCACTGGTGTCGAAACTAATTCCCCAGTTTCGGGATTCCAAACATTAATGGTTTCAGAAAAACTCTCACTCACCAGAACTTTTCCATCCTGATTAAACGCCAATGCTCTTAAAGACTGAGGATGCTGGAGGATATGCTGGATTTCTCCACTCTGCCAATTCCATAGATGAATGGTACCGTCCTCAGAACCACTGACAAGGAGTTCTCCATTGGGACTAAACGCAAGAGATAGGGTTAAATTTTCAATCTCAAACTGAAGCAGTTGTTCGCCTGTTTCTAAATCCCAAAGGGCGATTTCCGAAACAAACCCTAATCCTTCTCCTCTCCTTCCACTCGCTAGAATTTGTCCGTCTGGACTAATTGCCAAAGATGGAATCATCCCTTCTTTCTTTTGGAGAGTCTTAATCAAGTCACCTGTTTCCAGATTCCAGAGTTTAATGGAACCGTCCTCAATACCCCCTCCACTCACCAATAGTTCTCCATTTGGACTCATCGCGAGGGCAGTAATTTGATCCGAATGTCCAGAAAGCGTCCGCAATGGTTGACCTGTATTTAGGTTCCAGAGTTTAATCGTTTGATCATCGCTACCCGTAGCCAGAAGTTTTCCATCTTGGCTAATCGCGATCGCACCTACGGCATCTGCATGTCCCTTAATATTACGCAATAATTTGGCATCTTGCCATGGTTGAGTCGGCGTAGCGGCGATGAGAGTAGCATTGCCAGGATTTGGGGATACAGAGAGCGATCGCGGCACATTGGTTACGATAACTGACAGTACAGTTATAACCGTCAGTGTGACGATAACCGCATAAGAACTTGACCGACGACTCATAGTTAACCCTTGAGAACAACACCATCCCACCGGAATGGGTGAGATTGTTCCCTTAGACGACAGATAATGCCAAAAAGTATCCCATAAATATTATTCCCGTGCCAACAACAGCACAAAAAATCAAAGAAATTAATTCGGAGAGGGTACAACTTACAGAGAATCCAGGCATGGCGAAACTCCCAAACTACGGTAATGATGCCATGATCACTTGGAATGGATCAATCTACCTCATACTTTTGGGTTAAATTAAATAATCTGGCTGAGAAATTTAATGAATATTTAATCTTTCCGCAGGATTAGTTGGACGTGGTTGGCGAATAATCATTATAGTCTTTGTCAATACTCCGGCTAACTCGGCAATCCAAGCCGAGGGAATTTCGGAAATCAGCTTAGCATCTAACCAGAGAGATAATTGATGCAAGATGGTCGTGGCGCGATCGAGGGGAGCAGGTCTGACCACAATTGATTGTAACGTTTCGCAATATTCCCGGCGTTTCTGAAACGCTTGCTGGCGTTCAGTGTATGTGGCAGGTGCATAAAATTCAACCTCCCCAATGGCATACACTGACGTACAATCAACATCAAAACTACTTCCCACAGCAGCACCGGAACCGACAAAATCAGCATAAAACCGTTTTTGGATAATTAAGCCTCCCCGACAGTCAGGTTTAATCGCCAGCAACTGTCCACTTTTGAACAAATCAAGGGGAACAGAGGTACAAGGAGAGTGGGTTGTGGAATAAGCAGAAGGATCGTTAGTTGGATGCATAGCTCACCTGACAGCAGCAGATCGATATCTAATACTGGGTTGTATCTCTCACTGTCAGGGACTTATGCAATGAGGTATTGTAAAGTTTCAATAACAATATAGTCAGATATAGTTATGTTGGGTAATATATAGGCATTAAACTCTCAGATTAGTTCCTACAATATTTTACGAAAAACATTCCCAAATGCGATCGATTAGACGCTTGAAACAACGACTAGATACCTTATTAGTAGATCTTAACTTATGCGAATCCCGACAACAGGCACAACGGCTGATTCGGGCGGGAGAAGTGCGGGTTAATCAGCAGCTTGTTGATAAACCGGGAACTGAAATAGACACAACCGCCGAGATTAAAATTAATCAAAAATCCCCTTATGTTTCTAGAGGTGGGGAAAAGTTAGTCAAAGCCTTAGACGAGTTTGGTATAGCGGTAGCCGGACGTATTTGCTTAGATGGCGGTATTTCCACGGGAGGCTTTACCGACTGCTTACTGCAAAAGGGGGCAAAACGGGTTTACGGTGTTGATGTGGGGTATGGACAAGTGGCTTGGACATTGCGAAATGATCACCGGGTGATTTTGAAGGAACGCACGAATTTACGCTATTTACAACCTGCTGATTTATATGGAGAACCCCTCGGAATAGATGAGGAGGACAAGGAGGAGATTTATCCAGATTTAGGGGTTGTCGATGTGTCGTTTATTTCCCTGACAAAAATCCTAGAAGCCTTGTGGAACCTGCTACAAGCGCCGCGTGAGGTGGTGTTACTGGTGAAGCCACAGTTTGAAGTGGGACGAGAACGGGTTGGCAAAAAGGGCGTAGTGCGCGATCCTAAAGATCAAGCTGGCGCGATCGCACAAATTTTACCAGCCGCCCAGGATTTAGGTTGGGTCTATCAAGGCTTAACCTGGTCACCTATTACAGGTCCTGCGGGTAATATTGAATATCTGCTCTGGCTAGGAATGGATAGTCAAATTCAGAGTCCTGATTTAAGTGAAATTCAAGACATCACTCAATTGGCTACCGCTTACTTTCGAGAGAAACCTTGAATCCAATTTATCTGGGGATCAGGGCGGGTTTTGTCGTTCAGTTAAAGGAAATGCTTGAATCGAGTTTCTTAACCGGATTTGCGCTTGTTCCTTCGCTCGATGCATCACCCATATCGAAAGCACTGGGGGGGTCAAACCCAAGACAAACACAATAATTGTCTCGAACATGCTTTTTTCCTCCAGGGTGACTCTACCTTGCTCTGTGTTGCCAGGTTTGGAATCCCCCACTCAATCTAACCGGTTATAGTGGGGGATGAGGTCAATTCACCATCTGATAAACTGACTCTTGAACAGACCCCAACTAAATCGGAGATTTTAGTTGGGGACTGCGCTCGACAACTGTTCAATTCGCTCCTGAATGTCCGGTATATTCTCAAAACCGCGTGCAATTTCCCTCATCCGCACCCGTTTAGCTTGGAGCGCTGTTTGTAGCAGTTTCATGGCTTCTTTTGGCTTACCACAGCCGCAAAAAAATAAATCAGCGGCAAAATAGCCATGTTCGGGCCAGGTATGGATGGCAATATGAGACTCCGCCAATGTCGCTGTCGCCGTGACTCCGTGGGGACTAAACTGGTGTACACATAAATCAATTAGAGTTCCTTCTCCAACAGAAATCGCATCAATTAAGGCGCGGCGAATTCCCTCAGGATCATTGAGAAGGTCTTCAGGCGCTTCCCATGCGTCAACGACCAGATGAGTTCCCACTTGTTTCATTCTACTCGATCTACTCCACCCAATAAGATTTCAAAGACTCTATTTATAGCATAGACTCAATTCAGTCCTCAACTCATTAGAGATTTAACCCGATTCAGAATCCAAGGCACTCTTTTGTTCCTTAGCACAGCATGGCGTAAATTTACCAACCCTTCAAAACAGAAGTTTGACAGACGCCAGATATTGCGTCTATACATGACTCCTGACTTCCGCCTAGGGGGACTAGTCGCTACAGCTAAGTCGCTCTATTGATTAGGGTAACAAATAAATTATCCCTTGGAGCAAATAACCCCGATTTCCGAGATCATTGAACTTGGTTCTATGCCGCCAAATAATTTTGCTTTAAAACTTATATCACAATCTACTCCTAAAATTATCCATCTTAAGCATGACCCGCTTAAGTTATAACATAGAGCAAACTGCTAACCAGAAAACTGCGATGAATTCTATATTTTCACCGATTCAAAAAATTCTAATCACATGGTTGCTGGTGTTAGTAACAGGTTGGGTCACGCTGAGTGCGCTGAGTTATGTGGGCGAAATCATTAGTATTTTGCTCACGGCGTCTCTGATTGCATTTTTGCTCAACTATGCCGTTCGGGTACTGCGACCCTTCTTACCTCGAACAGTGGCGGCGATTTTGGTTTATTTAGTCGCGGCGGTTTTTGTTATCTTCATTGCCCTCACCCTAGCACCACCCGTATTTAATCAAGGACGGCAATTAGTGACTCGTTTTCCCGAATTACTCGATCAAGGTCAACAGCAATTGGTGGACTTTCAAGCGTGGAGTGTGGAACATAATTTGCCCTTTGATGTGCGAATTTTAGGATCTCAAATGTTAGCACGTATTCAAGCTCAAGCCGAAGCGATCGCGTCAACGGGTTTGGGCTTAGTTGTCGGGACATTTAGCTGGTTTATCGACTTAATTTTAGTCCTCGTCCTTTCGTTTTACATGCTCATTGATGGTGAACGACTATGGCGCGGTATTACCAGTATTGTCTCTGCCAAAATCCGTTATGGATTAACTCAAGCACTGCGACGCAATCTTCAGCGGTTTGTATCGGGTCAACTCTTGCTGGGGTTATTTATGGCAACAACATTAACCTTGGGCTTCCGTTTATTACAAGTGCCGTTTTTTCTGCTGTTTGCTGTTTTTATCGGCTTTATGGAGATTATTCCCTTTGTTGGTGCCACTCTGGGAATTGCTACCGTGGTCATTGTTGTCGCATTTATTGATTGGTGGCTAGCCTTGGAAGTCTTGGGAGTATCTGTCGCCTTGCAACAGGTCAAAGATAATTTAATTGCTCCCCGAATTATGGGCAATTTAACGGGTTTATCACCCGTGATTATTCTAACGTCTTTGTTATTGGGGGCGAAAATTGGCGGAATCTTGGGCGTCATTCTGGCGATTCCGGTGACGGGTGTGGTGAAAAGTTTAGCGGAAATTGTACTTGACCCCACGTTACCGCCTCAGACGGGAGATTTTTTCTCCAATCCTTTGAATGAAAAAAAATCTCAGAATACTTTGGGTATTGCTGCTAATACCGATGCTGATTCTGACAGTTCTAGTCAAGACACTCAGGGAATGGAACAATCAGAGACAATTTAAGCACGCTCGTTAAGCCCTCAACTAAAGTTGGGGCTAAAAGCTTAAACCCGTTAAAACGGGTTCAAAGGCTTACTTAGTAAGCTCGATTCTTGCTTTAGCTCCAAGATAAGAAATTTATTGGCAGGCTTCTTAAGGTGAATAGCCCTGAAATAATATGAGTTCGTAGTCGGCACGAAGCGTGCCTCAAAGCGAAGACAGCGCTCACTACAAACGCTTAAGTCAGTGACATTCTTCTTAAGGTCAGCGACATTCACCTTAACCTATTTAGAGCGAACAACCTCTATACTAACGGGGTCAAGATAGGATCTCAGCATAAACCATGTCCTACCAGCGAGAAAAACAAGTTGCTATCCAAGCTGTAACGGCTGCGGCTCAATTATGTGAACAAGTACGTCAGGAAGAGGGTTCCTTAACCCTAACCAAACCCGATCGCTCTCCGGTGACTGTGGCTGATTTTGGTACACAAGCGGTTATATGTCGGGTATTAGCAGAGGCATTTCCCCGTGATTCCATCGTGGGAGAGGAAAACTCTAGCTTGTTGCGACAACCGGCGATGACGCAACAGTTGACAGGGGTGACTCATTATGTTAAAAACCAGATTGCTGAGGCGACACCGGAAACGATTATCACCTGGATTGATCGGGGTACGGGTCAAGTGGCAGATCGCTATTGGACACTTGATCCGATTGATGGGACAAAAGGTTATGTCCGGGGTGACAATTACGCGATCGCCTTAGCGTTAATTGAAGACGGTGAGGTGAAACTGGGGGTGTTAGGATGTCCGGCTATCCCGATTCATCCTAACCAACCGGATGGCGATCGCGGCGTTCTGTTTGTCGGAGTCAAAGAACAAGGGACAACCCTAATCCCCCTAGCTGGAGGTCAACCTCAGACAATCCGTGTCAATGAGTGCGATCGCATCGAGTCTCTCCGATTAGTCAAAAGTGTAGAATCGTCTCATGGGAACCCCGAATTGCAAGCCGCTATCACTCAATCCCTTGGTTTTATCACCCCTTCCCTACAGATTGATTCCATGGTCAAATACGGCATTATTGCACGAGGGGAAGCCGATCTCTACATCCGCTTACCGTTTCCGCTGGAATCCTCAAAACGGCAAAATATATGGGATCATGCGGCTGGTGTCGTTGTCTTGGAAGAAGCCGGGGGACGAGTCACCGATATGTATGGTAAACCCTTAGACTTTGCCTGTGGAACTAAGCTTTTCAATAATCAGGGGATTATTGCCAGTAATGGGGCGATTCATGATGTGGTGTTAGCCGCCGTAGCACAGGAGATTCAAGCCTCTGAGACATCCAAATTCATACCCTAATCTAACAAAAGAAGGCTTCAGGACTCCAAGGCTGTAACCCACAGTTGTAATATGTAATGATTACGCCTATTGGGTAGCTTGGCAACACGAACCCAGAAATATAAGCTGTTCAGCATTTAAATCTTAATGTCAATAATCGCGAAATCCTTGACGTAGTGTGAGCATCTTGCTCACTACATTGAGCATCTTGCTCACTACATTGAGCATCTTGCTCACTACATTGAGCATCTTGCTCACTACATTGAGCATCTTGCTCACTACATTGAGCATCTTGCTCACTACATTGAGCCTCTTGCTCACTACCCATTCCCAATTTAAATGTATAGCACTACCGGGATACGTTAGGACATTCCCCTGTTGCCTGTTGCCTGTTGCCTTTTCACCTAATTTTATTGTCCTAACCTCAATGGGTTTGAGGTTTGTTAACATAACTTAACATGGTTGAGTTTATTTCCACCAACCTACTTACAATTTGACGTGCAGAGTCTGGGGTTCAAGGTTAGCCTAACAGCAAGCCATGTATTTCATCGTACATGTAATACCTGTGTATTACTATAGTTTTGTTTAATTATCGTTATAATCAGAGCAAAATAAAGCTGAATCCTTATATAATACCCAATAAAGCGTCAGGGACATATCGGCAGCGATCGCGAATATTTACAGGGTGTCGATGAACGTCACGATTGCGCCAGTGACAGTAATCTGAGTCACAAGATTTTGCTAACTCTCTTTATAGCTGCAACCCCGCTTATCTAAAGCATCACAGGTTTTATAGATGCCAATCTGTGATCTTTATGTCACTATCAGGATAATAAATTCAGCCCCACACATCCTTAGATTTAGCCAGCGCTATGAAAGCATCACCCGCCATTTCCGGCAAAACTATGCTAGACAAATTACTCAGCAACTTAATGAAAGTTCTCCTTGAAAATGCTGGGGCGCAAACCGGGTTTATTCTTTTAAAGAAAATAGGAGAATGGGTAATTGAAGCGTCTGGCAATGTGGATTCTGGCAACGTTACAGTTTTACAGTCCATTCCTCTTGAGAAACATTTACCCACATCTATTATTCACTATGTCACCCGTACTAAAGAAACTATTGTTGAGAAGGAAGCTGCACAACAGGGAAAATTTACTAATGATCCGTATATCAAAGTGAATCAAACCAAATCCATTTTATGTACGCCACTGATCAATCAAGGTCAACTTAGTGGTATTGTCTATCTGGAAAATAATCTCACCACAGGCGCTTTTACTCCTGATAGATTAGAAGTCATACAACTCTTATCTGGACAAGCTGCGATCGCCATTGATAATGCTAAACTCTACAACAAGCTTGAACAAAAAGTAACCGAACGCACCCAAGCACTCGCCCAAGCACTTGAAGAAGTCAAAACAATCCAAGACGAACTGATACAAAAAGAAAAAATGGCAGCTTTGGGACAGTTAATTGCAGGGATTGCCCATGAAATCAATACCCCCCTAGGAGCTATTCGCTCCTCTGCCGGAACTATTGCCAAATTCCTAGACCAAACCCTAGAACAGTTACCCACACTGTTTCAATCCCTCTCAACAGAAAACTCAGCCAGTTTCTTCGCCTTACTGCAACGCTCACTGCAACACCAATCAACATTCTCCACGAAAGAAGAGCGTAAATTTAAGAGGGCCTTAAGACGCGAACTGGAAAACTTGGACATTGCTGATGCCGATATTATTGCCGAGAGGCTGGTGATTATGGGAATTACGGATGAAATTGCCAGCTTGATGCCCTTGTTACAAAGACCGGATAGTTGTAAAATCTTAGAAATTGCCTATAAACTGTCTGAACTTAAACGAGGCACAGCTACGATTAATACTTCCACAGATCGAGCCTCGAAAGTAGTGTTTGCTTTGAAAACCTATTCTCGCTATGACCAATCGGGAGAAAAGATAATAGTGAACCTGACTGAGGGGATTGAAACGGTTTTAACCCTCTATCACAATCAACTCAAACAAGGGGTTAAACTAATCCGAAACTATACCGACATTCCCCCCGTATCCTGTTATGCCGATGAACTAAATCAGGTGTGGACAAATCTTATCCATAATGCCTTACAAGCGATGGATAACCGAGGCACATTAACCATTGATGTCACTCAAGTGAACCAGGAGGCTAAAATTAGTATTACCGATAGTGGCTCTGGGATACCCGAAGAAATCAAATCGAAAATATTTGAACCATTTTTTACCACTAAACCGGCTGGACAAGGCAGTGGCTTGGGATTGGATATTGTAAAAAAAATTATTGACAAACATTCTGGTCACATGACTGTAGAAAGCCAGATTGGTTGGACAAGATTCAATGTTTTTATCCCAATGCAGTCTGAGTAGTAACCTCCTACTGATACTAAGAACTAATGACCAATGACTAAGGATGAATGAAAAATGACCAAACCGATTATTTTATGTGTTGACGACGAAAAAGACATTTTACAAAGTCTGAGAACGCAACTCATGGAGGCATTTGGCAATGTCTACGCTTATGAAGTAGCGGAAGATGCTGATGAGGCTTTAGAAGTAATTGATGAACTCATTGATGATGAAATGCCAATTATTATTATTGTCTCGGATTGGTTAATGCCTGGGATGAAGGGAGATGAGTTTCTGATCAAAGTGCATCAGCAATTTCCTAACGTCATTAAAATTATGCTCACAGGTCAAGCCGATGAAGCAGCCATTCAACGAGCAAAAGAAGAAGCAAAACTCCATTGCTGCTTATTTAAACCTTGGTCTGAGGCTGAATTAATAGAAACTCTCAAATCAAGTTTAGCCCAACTTGACTAAGGTCAGGATGAAATTAACTAGCGAAAAATGATCTATGAGCTATGGTTCTATTATTAACAAACTTCCCTTACGGATAGTTCTTATTGTACCCTTTGTACTCCAAATTCTTGGTGCAGTAGGATTAGTGGGTTATTTGTCTTTTAAAAATGGACAAAAATCAGTTAACAATTTAGCTAATCAATTAATAGAAAAAAGCAATGATCATATTAAAGACAATATCTCAAATCACTTGACCTTGCCTCATAAAATAAATCAAGCCAATAAAACCTTGTTAAATTTACAAGCTTTTGATTTAGAAAACACTCAGAAAATAGAGCGATATTTTTTGCAGCAATTGCAAATTTTTGATAATGTTACCAGCATAGTATTTGGTAGTCAAGCTAAGGACTTTATTGGAGTGGAATTACGGGCTAATGAACAATTAGTAGTTATGAAATCAAATACTGCCACTAATTATAATTTACACACTTATGAGGTGAATAAAACAGGAAAATATATCAAGCCTATCAATATTAGTAAAGATTATAATCCAACGATTAGACCTTGGTATACAAAACCAGTAGAAGCAAAAACAGAAGTTTGGAGTGATATTTTTCCTCAATTAGATACAAAAGGTTTAACCTTAGCAGCCGTACAACCCGTTTATGATGCTCAGGGTAATCTTCAAGGCGTTATTAATAGTAGTTTTTATTTGACGGCTATTAGTGACTTTTTACAACAATTAAAAATTGGACAGACTGGTCAAAGTTTTATTGTTGATGAATCAGGGTATTTGGTTGCTACCTCTACTTTAGAAGAGTTGGCAAAAGCTAATCAAGACCAATTAGAAAGAGTGTTGGCTATTCATAGTCAAGATGCAATAACTCGAAAAACGGCTTTATATATTTCCAATAATTTATTAAATAGCAATAACACCATCAATGGTTTAATTGTTGAAACTATAGTGATTGACAATCAAAAATATTTCCTACAAGTCAGTCCTTATAGAGATCAATTTGGATTGAACTGGTTTGTTGTAGTCGTTGTCGCTGAGTCTGATTTTTTGAAAGAAATCAATGCGAGTAAACGTCAAACAATTTTTCTTTGTATATTAGCCTTAATATTGGCAACAGTGATTGGATTCATTTCCACACTTTGGGTAACAAAACCGATTATACAACTTAACCAAATTTCCCAAAAAATTGCTCAAGGAGAATTTAATAAAACTGTCACCATTAACCGAGAAGATGAATTAGGGCAATTGGCACGTTCTTTTAATAAAATGGCTGCTCAATTACAAGTCTATTTTCAAACCTTAGAAGAAAACGAAAATCGGTTAAGACAATTCCTAGAAGCTATACCTGTAGGTGTTACTGTTCATGAAACTAATGGTCAGATCTGCTATTTGAACCAGACTGGACAAAAATTATTAGGGATTACTTCTCATTTAGAAGCCAAAAAAGAGAACCTCAGTCAAGCGTATAAAATTTATCAAGCCAATACCAATCAACTTTACCCGATAGAATCTCTACCTATTGTTAATGCGTTACAAGGAAAAACGATTTACCTAGATGATTTAGAAGTACATCAACCCGATAAAATCCTTCCCTTAGAAGTTTCCACAACACCTATTTTCGATGAACAGGGTAAAATCATTTATGCTATTGCTGCCTTTCAAGACATTACCAAACGCAAAGAAGCCGAGAAGCTTTTAGCGGACTACAATCGCACGTTAGAAACTCAGGTTGCTGAACGAACTCAGGAACTCGCCCAAGCCCTCGAAGAACTCAAAACAACTCAAGATGAACTGATTCAAAAAGAAAAAATGGCAGCTTTGGGTCAACTCATTGCAGGCGTTGCTCATGAAATTAATACTCCTTTAGGAGCTATTCGTTCCTCTGCCGGAAATATTGCCAAATTCCTAGATCAAACCCTAAATCACTTACCCACACTGTTTCAATCTCTCTCTACAGAAGACGCCGCTATTTTCCTGGCTTTACTGCAACGCTCACTGCAACACCAATCAATTTTCTCTACGAAAGAAGAGCGGAAATTTAAGAGAGCTTTAAGACGGGAACTGGAAAATTTGGACATTACTGATGCTGATATTATTGCAGAGAGGCTGGTGATTATGGGGATTTCTGACGAGATTGAACCCTTTATCTCTCTGCTAAAAAGACCTGACAGCTTGCAAATCTTAGAAATTGCTTATAAACTTTCCGAACTCAAACGAGGCACTGCTACAATTAATACCTCCACAGAACGAGCCGCGAAAGTGGTATTTGCTCTGAAAACCTATTCTCGTTATGATCAGTCTGGAGAAAAGATAACAGTCAATCTTACTGAGGGAATTGAAACAGTTTTAACTCTCTATCAAAATCAACTAAAACAAGGGGTTGAAGTAATCCGAAACTACGCCGAAATTCCACCTGTATCCTGTTATCCCGATGAACTAAATCAGGTGTGGATAAACCTGATCCATAATGCCTTACAAGCGATGGATAACCGGGGTTCCTTAACGATTGATGTTACACAAGAAAACCAGCAGGCGAAAATTAGCATCACTGATAGTGGTTGTGGTATACCCGAAGAAATTAAAGGGAAAATATTTGAGCCATTTTTCACGACTAAACCTGCTGGAGAAGGGAGTGGATTAGGACTTGATATTGTCCAAAAAATCATTAACAAACATTTGGGTTGCATAACTGTAGAAAGTCAACCCGGTCGAACGACATTCAGTGTTTTTATCCCCATTGAATCTTAGCAGAAATACGGAATTATCTATAGCAATTGGGGTAGGCAGGAGTATTAGAAATCAATTTGTGAAAGCTATTGTCAAGCGAATTTAGTGTAACGCGCTATCTACACTCAGGATGAAAAACAAGGGACAAATGAGCAAACCCATTATTTTATATGTTGACGACGAAAAAATTATCCTAAGTCCGGTTATAATAGTAGAAAAACAGTAGGACAGCTAACTATCACTTGACTTAGTTAGATTTAGCTTTTTTATCTACTTTGCCAAACGGAGTATATTTCTGCTTGTTTAAACCTTTGTCTGAAGCTAGATTAATATTTTAAATCATAATTAGCCCAATTTTAACCCCATAAACAATGACTAATGATAAAAAAAAACCAGTCATTATCTGTGTTGATGATGAAGCAAATATACTCAAAAGCCTCAGGGCAGAACTTCAAGAGGCAATAAGTAATGAATATATAATTGAAATTGCTGAAGGGGGAGAAGAAGCATTAGAGTTAATTGACGAATTGTTAGAGGATGGTTATGAAGTTCCTTTAATTATTTCCGACCATATTATGCCAGATATGAAGGGAGATGAGCTATTAAAGCATGTTCATGTCCTTTCTCCCAAAACCCTCAAAATTATGCTGACTGGACAAGCTAATCTAGAAGCCGTGGGACGGGCAATTAAGTATGCAAAATTATATCGTTATATTGCTAAACCTTGGGAAACTGAAGACCTAAGATTAACAGTTGTAGAAGCCGTCAACAGTTATCTCCAGGCAAAAGAGCTGGCAGAACAAAATGTTCAATGTCAGCGTTTGAATCAGGAGTTAGCGGAATCGGTGCAGTTACTCAGTGCGAGTGAACGTAAGTTTCGGGCAATTTTTAATCAGACATTTCAGTTTACCGGAATGCTCTCGGTTGAGGGTATTCTCTTAGAAACCAACCAAACCGCCTTAGATTTTGGCGGATTGCAGTTAGAAGACGTGGTGGGTAAGCCATTGTGGGACTGTTACTGGTGGACTGTTTCCCCCCAAACCCAAGCTCAGGTCAAATTAGCGTTTAAAAAAGCGGTTGGTGGTGAATTTATCCGCTATGAAATCGATATTTTGGGGGCTGACAATCGCACCGCCACGATTGATTTCTCAATAAAACCCATTCTTGATGAGAGTGGTATCGTTGAATATCTGATTATCGAAGGTCGAGATATTAGCGATGTTTATCAGGAACTGCACTTGCGCCAAAAAGCCGAAGCGGAACTGATTCAACTGAATGAATCATTATCCCGCTTTGTCCCCCGTCAATTTCTTCAGCTTTTAGAGAAAGACAGTATTATTGATATCCAATTAGGCGATGAAGTGGAGCAGGAGATGTCGGTTTTATTTTCTGATATTCGGAACTTTACTACCCTGTCTGAAACGATGACGCCTGAAGATAATTTTAAGTTTATCAACGCTTATCTTTACAAGATGGAACCGGCGATTATTGAACATCAGGGATTTATTGATAAATATATGGGGGATGGGATTATGGCGTTATTTAGTGGCAGTGCCGATGATGCTCTCTGCGCGGGAATTTCTATGTTGCAACGGTTAGCTAAGTATAATAAAAATCGGGTGAAATCGGGATATCTACCCCTGAAAATTGGCATTGGCATCAACACAGGTTCTTTAATGCTGGGAACCGTTGGCGGACGATACCGCATGGATACTACTGTCATTAGTGATCATGTAAATTTAGCCTCTCGGCTGGAAAATCTAACCAAAAAGTATGGCGTATCGCTGTTCATGACCCATTACACCTTGGCACGTTTACAAAATCCCACCGAGTATAATCTTCGCTTCATTGAGCAGGTAAAAGTAAAGGGAAAATCAAAAGCCGTGGCAGTTTTTGAAGTCTTTGATGGCGATGAGCCTCCTATTAAACAAAGTAAGTTAGCGACGAAAACAATGTTTGAGCAGGGGGTGTTGTTTTACTATCAGCGACAAATGCAACAAGCCGCTCAACACTTTGAAGTTGTTTTGGAAATGAATCCTAGAGATACTGTTGCTCAACTCTATCTGCGGCGCTGTCAATCTGATAAGTAGGGGCTGCTGAATAAGTGTGGTGGTGAGGGGAAGCTAAGAAGCCTTGTCAGGTAATGGTTGTAGCATTTTCCTAAAGTCACAATTAAGCTGAAGTTCCCCCCATCCCGATTGGTGATAGAAGTCGAAAGCCCGACTATGTAAGCGTTTGAGCCAATTACTCCTCTCAATTCGTACCCATGTATATTTAAGATTTTCTTAATACTCTTGGGGAAAAATCTGTGAGACAATTGTAGTCATGTACATCGAACGTGTTCCGAATAGAAATTCCCCACCCGCCGTATTACTTCGCGAATCTTCCCGCGAAGGAAAGAAAGTGCGGAAACGGACTCTAGCTAACCTGTCCTAATTGCCGGATGAGGCGGTAGTCGGTTTAAAACTTCTCCTCAAAGGTGCCAACGCGATTGAAGACATCGAGTAGACGTTTAACATAGTTCATTCTCGCCCTCACGGTCACGTCGCTGCTGTGCTAGGAACGATAAAAAAAATTGGCTAGACTCAATCATTAGCAGCGAAAACACACGTAATAGACGATTAGTGCTATCGATGATAGCGGCGCGGATTATTGCCCCTAAGTCGAAATTAGCTACAGCGAGAGGATTACAAGAAGCGACCAAACTATCCAGTATAGGAG
>NZ_JAVJQP010000055.1:0-25369 GCF_040218875.1 Coleofasciculus sp. D1-CHI-01 | reverse complement strand
CACTCCTTCTACCGCCGCACTATCTTGCACCGCACCAAAATCAACTAAATAAATCTGCTTATCCTCTCCTAAAATCAGATTACTCGGCTTAATATCTCGGTGTAATACCGGAGAATTTAACCCATGTAAATAGATGAGAATCTTCAGCACTTGTTTAGCAATCGAACGAACCTGTGACTCCGTAAAGCGCTTTCCCTCATTCAGTAACTGCTGTAAAGATTTGCCGGGAATATAATCCTGCACTAAGCCAAACCAACATAACCCCGCCCCAATTTTTTGATCCAAGGAAAAATAATCCCGATACTGAGGAATTCGAGGATGATTCAGTTGCTTCAACACCGCCGCTTCCCGTTCAAATAACTTAAACTCATCCCACTCCATCTGGGGATTAAACGCCAGTAACTTCACTGTCACCTGTTCACCCGACTGTAAATCTTGAGCTAACCAGGTTTGACGCCCTGCATTATTCCCTAATTGCTGTTGCAGTTGGTAACGTTCCTTTAAATGTTGATTGGGATTAAACAAGAGATTAGTTTTCATGAGTATTGACTGGATTGATTGCTGTAACTGTTCAACGGAATGAAATATATGAATAGACAAAAATAGTTCGGATAAGATGTATCAAATTGCCGTTTATTTACGTATTATTGGGAATATTGATAACGCTCAATTGCTGCAATTGCCTTCTCTTTACTGCCATAGTAATAGTGGATAGTTTTAGTAATCTGAACCGCTTGTTCAAGGTTTCCTGTAGCGACTAATCGGCGTACAATGGCATCCAAGGCTTTAGCTTTTTGTTCATAGTCTGTAATCGTTTTAGCCACCTGAATCGCTTGCTCATGCTCAGTCACTGTGGTTAAATAAGGTGCGATCGCTTGGATAGTCTTACTCTTAATCGAGTCATCGGTGATATGACGAGTTACTCTCAAGGCTTGCTCAGACTCACCAGCATCAGTTAAGTTGAGTGCGATCGCTTGTATCTTTTCAATAATTGTCAAAGCTTGCTTAGACTTACCAGCAGCCACTAACTCTGTAGCAATAACCTCCAACGCCTTTACCTGAATCAAGTCATCCGTAATCGTTTCCGCAGTATCAATGGCTTGAGTATACTCAGCAGCACTCGCATAATTAGCCGAACGATAAGCTAACTTCCAATCTTCCCCAATAAAAATTCCCTGACTATTCCCTCTATCAATACTTTCTGTACCCGGAGCGCATTGAAGCCTACCATCTTCTACAATTGGTGCTGGAGGGTGATTATTACCGGGAGATTTTGCCTGACATAGAATTGCAAATGTTGTCGATTCTCCTGTTTGTTCAATGTTACCAAAAAACACACCGCCAACATGGCTCTCTAAATCGGATGTTCGGGAAACGCTATAGTTAATTACGCTCAAAGGAGTGGCATGACTTGAATAGCTATAGTCTGTGGTTTCAGTGTTAATACCTAGTTCCAGTTCAGTAATATTATCGGTAAAATTACCTTCCTCTAAAACATAAGCTTGCTGGGCGCGATTTATTGATCCAATATAGTGTTTAGGTTCGTATTGCTGTGTTTCACGAGCGATATTAGTAAATTCAACTAATAGATAATATAGTCCTAATAAGCCAATTAATCCCAACAAAGCTAACCAGCCACAACCATAGCCACTGTTTTTATCAACAAGCATTTAACTCTCTCTCCTCCAAAGTAAACCGTACAAAACCACCCAACTTAAAGCCAAAAATCAATCATTGCCCCTTTCACCTCTCTCTCCCTCTGCGTACCTCTGCGCTAACCTCTGCGTCCTCTGCGTTTCTCAAAAACCCTTAAACCAACGCCTACCTAAGCTTGAAGCTGCATCAAATAATAAGCCATGGGAATAATTCCAAAAGAGCCCACATGCATCGACATAACCGTCATTGCCAAATTAGGATGCTTCTGCTTTAATAAACCCGCGATCGCAAACCCCTTCGTTACAAAACCCAAAATAAAGCCAATCAGCAGTAACCCGGCTGTCACACCATACAGAAAAGCTAGGTTCGCGGAACTATCCATGGCGCTAATCAGGAATAACGTAGCAAAGCCCAAAGCCATGAAGAAAAGATAAACACAAAACCTAAACATCCCTTGACTGATATTCTTCAAATATCCCCGACGCTGACAGAATGAAAGACACATCGCCGCCGATAAAATCGAGCCAATGAGACCCAGAGGAAACATTACACTTAAAGAAACCCAACTAACCAAACTAGCTAACAGATAAAATCCATTCGCCAACCCTGCGATTACAAAAGCTTTTCGGAAAGGAATTAACTCTCGTTTGCACAGGATAAAAGATTCAATTAAAACCGTAGCCAATAAGGGTAATCCATACCCGTACATCAATGACATAGCCGGAAGCGTAATTAGACTAGAGCCAAATAACCATCCTCTATTCAATCCACCGCAAGCCATAGCTGGTAATGTCAGCATTAGCAGTAAGGAGACTGTACCTCCTGTCACCTTCAGCCAAGATAGTCTCGGCGGCTGCGGCTTTACGGGGACACCCCTATAAAGAACCAGGGGAGCAGGTGTCAGAGGGAGCAGAGTCAAATCCAGGCTTGGCTTTTGTGTCATCGGTATTCTCCAGCAACTCGTGTTATCTCCCATCTAATCAGTCACATCTTTGAGATCCCATCGGAGTTATTCGAGAACTCATCGACTTCTCATTGACTTGGTTGTAATGGGGTTACTGGACTATATCTCTCCAGCTTCAGGGGCTTATGCAATGCGTGTCCCATTTTTATCACCTGGTCTTTTTTCAGTCGCTTCTGCCTTTCATAAGCTGTCACGCCTTTAAATTGGGAATGGCTAGCGAGCAAGATGCTCAATGCAGTGAGCAAGATGCTCAATGCAGTGAGCAAGATGCTCAATGCAGTGAGCAAGATGCTCACACTACAACAAGGATTTCGTCATTATTGAGATTAAGGTTTAAAATTTCACCCATGCGGGTATCACCTTCACCCATTTGGGGGTATTTATTAACTTGGAAAAGTGATATGTTTATACAAAATAGTTAACCAAAATTGTATCATTTTGTAAACGAAATAAAAGGTTTGTTTGTTGCTAAAATAAAATAGAATTAAAAAGATACATAGGTGCAACCATGCAACTTAGAAACGAGAACTATTCAAAGTTGCCTCGTTTCCTCCATCGCTATTTTCCGCTTCAGAGGATAGGGGCAAAACGATTAGCAGGCTCAACGTTAGCCCAAGTCCTCACGCTAGCCATTGCGGTTGGATTAACTAATCTGGGAGCAACGTTAGCTCAAGTTCCGGGAAATAGTACGATAAACTCGCCAACACCGCAGTCTTTCCCCTCTCCTGGATTGCCAAGGCGTGAGCTAAACGTAGAACCTGTGCGACCTATCCAAATCCCTTCTCTTTATGAACATCCTGATTTCTTTGAGGAAGGACACGAAGAATTCGAGGAACAAATTGACAAGCTAAGACTCCAGAATACGCCAGATTCTTCCGAAGACGAGGTACTC
Organism: Coleofasciculus sp. D1-CHI-01; assembly: GCF_040218875.1. NCBI lineage: Bacteria > Bacillati > Cyanobacteriota > Cyanophyceae > Coleofasciculales > Coleofasciculaceae > Coleofasciculus > Coleofasciculus sp. D1-CHI-01. Next base: position 21,857 of record NZ_JAVJQP010000055.1, on the reverse strand, counting down.
ACAATTGAAGAGTCAGCGTACTGGGAAAATCAAGACCATGGAGAGAGTTGGTTGACGAACAAATCCCACTCTGAGCTAAATTAACTGTTTGTAGTCAGCGATGCGAGCGCTTCTGCCACTAAAGTGGCTAAGCTGTCATGCATTTAAATTGAGTATTAGTAGCGCTTCGCGCTGGTCTAGTTACACTTTGTTTGTACGAACATCTCATCTGGACTCAGCTTCAGGTACGGGAGTTGTAAATACACGCCTAGCGATTTGCTATAGTAGCGAGCAAGATGCTCGCACTACAAGGATTTCGTCATTATTGACATTAAGGTTTAAATGCCGAACAGCTATGACCAATGACCAATGACCAATGACGATCTCAACCGTTAACTTTTATGGTGTCCACCTACTTATCACAGGTTTGCCCCGATCCTTTATGGTGAAAACGAATTCCCAGGAAAATATCATAGACGAAACTTAAGAAATCTTTGCCTTGTAGCAGTCCCAATGATTGATGACAGCCCTTTTCTTCTAATAAAGGCTGAGTGGCTCGATAGGCTCTTTGATATTTATACCAGGGAATAGAGGGCCACAGATGATGAATCAAATGGTAATTCTGACCCATAATCATAATATTCAGGATTGGGCTAGGATAAACCCTGGCATTTTTCCAGCGATCGCGTTCTTTGAAGGGACGATGGGGTAAATAGTCAAAAAACAATCCCAATGCCAATCCCACAACCAGGGCTGGGGTAAACCAAAAGTTCATGATATAGCCCAAAAAGCCATAGTGACACGCCAGGTAAATCACCCCCGCCACAAACGCTCGGCTCAAGAACCATTCCAGCAGTTCATACTTACGCCACAAGCGACGCTTAAAGAAAAAGACCTCATGGTAAAAGAAGCGTGCCGCAATTAACCACAGAGGACCCCCCGTGGAGACAAAATGATCGGGATCGTTTTCTGGATCATTCACATTGGCATGATGCTGCATGTGTACCCGGGTAAACACTGGGAACGCAAATCCCAACATCAACGCACTCCCATGACCCATCAGCGCATTCGCGATCCGATTTTTGTGGGCGACATTGTGAGAGGCATCATGGATTACCGTACCCGCCATATGCAATGCTAGGACATTAATCCCAAAGCACAAGGGTGCGGGTAACTCCCACAGCCAGTAACCGCAGGTCGAGAAGACGATCAGAGCCATCGCTACTATGAAAATTAGTAACGTTAGATTAAAATCTTCGGGGGCACCCAAGAATTCTCTGGGCACGGTCAGTGGCTTGATTGCCTCCGACATCGTTGTTTGTACTCCTTATTAACTATCCTTTGGTAGTATAAGATGTCTTAACAGAATTATAAAGTTTTGTTGACATCAGGTCATTTAATCAAAATTGACCGACCGATAAGTTTAACACGTTTTGGCGGCTTCGCTCAAGAGCTGGGGGAAGCTGGCAGCAATTCTCACCAAAAAAGCCGGGGCATGACCCGGCTTTTTTTTTGTGGCTGTGTTTCGTACCTGCGGGACGTTGACATCGGCGAAGAAGTCATTAGCTCAGACCGATGGGCTGCGTGGCTGTTGAATGGAGACGACGCAAACCTTGACATAGCCGCTGCGTTGGTCGCTGGGCTAGGGGAGCACCGGCAGACCGCGACCCGTCTGAAATCAGCCACCCATCAGCGCCTGGGCGAGTCCGATGAAGAGCGGTATTCCCACGGCAAGCGCAATCGGTGTGCCGACGGCTGTGGACGAGCCGATGTAGGCGGAGGGATTGGCAGACGGGATACCGGCGCGTAAAGTGGGCGGTCCTGAGATGTCTGAACTGGAGGAGGCGATGACAGCCAGGAGCACAACGCCGCCAGCGCTGAATCCTGTGGCGTAGTGGGCAATCATACCGAGACCGAAGGCTATGAACCCATGCAGCAGCGGCCCCACAAAGGCATATAGGGCGTACCACTGACCCACCTTACGCAGCTCGCCAAGCCTTGCCGTAGCCTCCATACCCATTACCAGCATCAGTATCGAAAGCAAGCCCCGGAAGAGGGGATCGAAGAAGCTCTCATAGACACTTTCCGGCTGGGTTAGTATGCCTAGAGCGATGCCGAGCAGCAGTGCCGACAGGGCAGAACCCTGGAGGCTTTCCTGCACGATGGGCCATATTTTGACCCGCTCGGACTCCTGGTGGGGATACCCGCTTGCGGTAATGCGCTGCTGGCTGAGATACTCCTGCCTGGTGGTGGGATACTCGCCTGCGGCAACCGGCTGCTTGCTGAGAGACTCCTCCTTGCTCTCCTTGCTGAGAGTATCCTCCTTGCTGAGAGCCTTTTGCTTTTGCTTGCTGACATAAACGCTGGCTAAGACGATCGCCGTCACGAGCGCTGGAATGTCCATGAAGGGATAGAGTGCGGCTGCCCAGGGTTCGTATGTTATGCCTTCCGCTTCCAGTACCGTTATGCCAGCGGCGAGGGTAGAGCCACTCACAGCACCGAACAAACCCGCTGTTGCAATGGCGTCCACGACTTTGACGCCCGGCAGCTTGGCTAACGTGTAGCGCCCGATGAACACGATAAGCATTCCCGTGATCACAGCGAACCCTGCGGGCAACAGCATCTGCACCAGATTGGCATTGCGGATCGCAATGCCGCCGCTCAGTCCAACTTTGATGAGCAGCATGAAGACGATGAATTTATAGACAGCATCGGGAATTGCCAGTCGGCTATTGAGGGCGGCAACGACCATACCACCGATCAGAAAGCCGAGTGTCGGAGACTGCAACTTCCCCAGGAAGAGCGTCAAGAAATCGGACAAAAAATCCACTTTGTAATTCCTCCTTGATCAGATATTCAGATATAAAGTTAAAACCCTTCAGGTTAAACGCCATCGTACTCATCCCCAAAGCCGCAAACCCGATGCAGACTTTGGGAAACACGACCAACCAGAGATGAAGATCTAGTCATTCCAATGTATTTCCATACATAGATCTTTAGAGTCCGTGAAGACGGACTTCGTTGTGTTAGCCTTGGATTTCCAATCCGCGGGCAGTTGTTGCTGTTGGTTTCTACTTGTAACTACAATAGAGCCGGCTGCGGAAGCGCCGGCAGTATACAGAAAGTTTTGACGAGACATGCGAGAGAAATTTGCCATGAATACCTCCTTCCGCCTCCCCTGGTTGGGGGAGTGGTGATTGTGATAAGTGAAATTGGTTAAAAGTTGTAGAAAGCGGGGGTGCAGCGCTACACCCCTACAGCACAGGTATTATGCTAATACCTGTCCCGCAGCACCTACCATAAATCAAGATCTATGTAAGACCCGAATCTCTATGTGCTTAAGTTTATCTTAAAATCTGTACCAATTTGCATGGAAATGCCCAATTCAAATCATAAGTTTTCCTTTTAGTCTCAGAAAACCCCTATATCTGTGGTCAATGTAATCTGTAACCCCTAGTGGGACTCGACAACCTGGCGTCGCTTGCGGTGTTTAACAACCAGATCACCATGCTTTCGTCTGAACGATATTCTTAAGTTTATAAAATTCGCAGGGAAAACCCCATCCCTTTGTGGGTGGGGTTGTTGACAAAATGCTTCCGCTAATCTGAGTCAATCTTTCTCAACAGATGGTAGTGGATTCGCCGATCTTTGGCATAATCTTAAAGATATGGTTCAAGGCAAGACTTTATGGTTTTGCCTTGAATTGTCGTAATAGAATGCATCAAGAGGTAAACTACATGACCCAGAAAGCCAGCAAGCTCGTCATCGTCACGGAAAAGGTGCTACTGAAAAAGATCGGCAAGATCATCGACGAAGCCGGAGCTACCGGTTATACGGTGGTGGACGCTGGCGGTAAAGGCAGTCGCAACGTGCGCTCGTCGGGACAACCCACCGTTTCCGAGAACTTCTCGAATGTAAAGTTCGAGATACTCACCCCCAATCGGGATATGGCCGTGAAGATTTCGGATGAGGTCGCAGCGAAGTTTTTCGATGACTATTCGGGCATCAGCTATATCTGTGATGTGATGGAGGTACTACACGCGCACACGTTCTGACTCAAAACCCTAGTCAGAAGTTACCCCAGCCAAAAATTCCAAACTGGCTCACTGTGAGGCTTTCCGCGATTTTTTAGACGTTCGGCGAGCGCTCAGACTTCGGCGAACGCTCAGTCGAGCTGTCGAGCCGTCGAGCCGCTGCCCTACTTATGTACAATCGCTGAAACCTTGATGTAGCGTGGGTTTCAACCTATCTCTTGTCTATTGCCAAAATAGCGCGTTGGCGGAGCCTGTTCCGAAGGAACGTATCGCGCTATTTTGGCATGCTGGGAAGATGGGGAAGATGGGGAAGATGGGGGAGATGAGGGAGATGGGGGAGATGGGGGAGCTGGGGAAGCTGGGGAAGATGGGGAAGATGGGGAAGATGGGGAAGATGGGGAAGATGAGGGAGATGGGGGAGCTGGGGAAGATGGGGAAGATGAGGGAGTAAGCGAATGACCAATGACCAATGACCAATGACCAATGACCAATGACCAATGACTGAAGCATTCAGGGAACCTCTTATCGTACTGCTATGGTCTTAACCTCATAAGTAGTCGATTATCCACAACGTATCCAGATCATGAAACCCTCTTCCCGATTCCCTGTTCCCTCGACTAAGATGACCCGCCATTTAATATCAGAGGGGGTGTCTTTGGGGTTAAAAACTACGGGTTGGTCAGCAAGTTTAGCCATTGTCCTCGCTAGTACGAATGTTTTAGCACTCAACCCTGCCAACCAAAACCTCCCCGTTCAAAATCAGCTTCAGCGTGATGCTACTGTTGCTCAGAATAACACTGATGACCCTCGATTCACCTGCCAATTCTTTGAGGGGGAGTATACGGTGATGTATCACCCCGAAAGTCAACCTGAGCAAGCTTATGCTTGGGCGACTCCTAGTTTGATGGGTGGCGGTTGGACTCCAGAACGCCGATGTAATGAAATTAGCCGCCGTTTGGAGTTTTATCGACCGGATGGGTTATTGGAAATGCGGACAGCGACGGAAAATAATTACAACATTATTTGTGTCACCACGCAGAAAAACCCAGACTGTCAAATTGTCCTGACTGTACCACCTAATCAAGATCCTCAACTCACTCGCGATCGCGTGTTTGAAAATTTGACGGTTGCTGATAGTGGTCAATCGACGGATGCTGTGACCACCTTTATTGAAGATGATAACCGTTCAGATGTGCTGAATCAGGTATTAAATGAGGGGTTATCGGTCTTGGGAATTGGTCAACCGTCTAGACCCAGTTCTGAAGCGATTAACTTGCGACCTTTTCTTGATCCGGCTGATGGGGGAACAGGAACTCAATTGCGCCAGGGGACACCTGTACACTCAACTCCCCGTCTAAACCCTGATAATTTCCGATGAATCCGGTTCAATTTCGGGTTGAGCAACACTGAGATCTACAAAATTTTGTTGGTTTAAAATCTCGAATAGGTTGACATCGGTTTCCAGTAAACAGGCATGACCTGACTTCGGCAATACCGACATCGTAGCGTTTGGCAGATAGTTGACTAAGGATTTGGCTTCTGCTAACGAACACCACAAGCGATCCGCAGCGCTGGCGAGAATGAGGACGGGTTGAGTCAACTGTTCAAGTGCTGCTGGATCAACCTTAAAATTTCTCAGCATGGATACTCGCCAATGCATGGTTTTGGCAGGTAATGATCGCATCGCCTCTAAGAGGGCGCGGCGATTGCTGGGAATCATCCGATTGAGGGATGATAAGACGGGTAACAATGTCAAAGTAGATAGGTGATAAACATTATCGGGTAATACGCCTAACCATTGTGATCCCCACAGCAACCAAGAGGGTTGACTCACGGATGTGGCTGGGTTACTTAAAATGATTCGGTGCAACAGATGGGGGGCGGTGAGGGCGACCTTTAGGGCTAAACAGCCACCAAAAGACTCGCCACACAGATAAACGCTTTGGCTGCGTCGTTGGCTGAGTTCTGTGGCAATTAAGCTAGCCACCTGATTGGCTAAGTCTTGCCAGTTACTCAAATAGTGGGGAGGAATGACCAAACACCGAACATCAAACGCTGCGGCTAAGTTGGGTATCTGCGATCGCATGAGCTGACCGGTTCCATCCATCCCCGGTAAATAGACAAACAAGGGATAATCCGGATTTGGCGATCGCGGTGTCAGAAAATAAGGATGACTTTTTAGCTCTGGCATCATTGACTTTAGGTAGCCTTCGCTTATACTAGACGATTTCCCCCCTAGGGGCTTTCTCGGCTAACGCTGAGATCTGTATCGATTAGTCCTGACACAACCCTTAGGGATAATTATTTAATCTTTCTTTACAATAAGCGGTAATACGGCTGACTGGCAAATATTCTGAAGGTGGGGATGATTGAAATGGTGGGAAAGAGGGGAACAATTAGGGAGCTGGGGCAGCTTATCGGAGTAGTCTTAGCCGCAATTCAACAACAGGAGTTGACAAAATCGCTATTATATGGATATACGGCAAATTCCCAAGACTTACCTCTGCTGCTGCCTTGACTTAATCTCAGTTCCGTTGACCTGTCACTCAACCTAGAGATGAGCTTGAACTCTCCTAACTTTAACGAAATAATTCTTTATATTGAGAAATAACTCCTTTTTTTTAGTTAGTTCAAGCATTTTTAAACAAAATTTAGTAAACTTTGTTAATGTTTTGTAGCATTTAATACTATTTGTGGGCAAAATGCTAAGTAAAGCCAACTGGATATACCATGACAATCAAGTAAGGGAGGGTGTTTTTTGTAAACAATCGATGACTTCTAATCAAACTCAAAGAAACACATTGACCATCAAAAGCAAGGTAGCCCACAAACTCAGAGACTTCCTGCGCCGAAGCCTAGGTAAGAGGAGTCCCGATGACCAAGAGGCTAGCGTAGAGAGTATCCACAAATACAGGAGGACAGATCATGGTCTAGAATCTATCCAGCAATGGTTAAGCGATCGCATGGCTAATATGGAGACTGTCCTCGCCTTGAGGCAACTCGGCAAAACCATCATTTGGGGAATTAATTCCCTTAACTCATTTAACCAATTCCTTGTCAAACAAGAGTTTGGCAGTTCGTTCAAGATACGGAAACACTGCCCTAAGTGTGCAGGTCTTGTACAGTATCGGGTAATCAGTTAGACTAACAGCTTGTCTACTCGTGCTGACTATCCCCAATAAACATCGATATCTACCAAAAACCTGGCTATCGAGAGTGACTTTAACCAAAAAACTCTCATTTAAGATCGTGCAACATCAGTCATTCCTCGGTATGGGGGAACGTTAGCGAATGATCGCTAAAGGACATCCCCACTTGTTTTTGGGTGATGGAAGCCTAATGGTGTTCCGTCATTTTCAGCCAAGAGCAACTCATGGCTGATTCAACGAGAAGATGGTTGGGAAGGGGGCATCTATTTCTTTCATAAAAAACTGAGGCATAAAAATCATGTTGAATAATTTTAGTACCGATCCCATTTTTACACCTGAGCAAGTTTTAGAAAATCGTGGTCGGGTTGCCATATTCATTGATGGCTCAAATCTATTTTATGCAGCCCTGCAATTAGGCATTGAAATTGATTACACCAAACTGTTGGTTCGTTTAACGGCTGGTTCACGATTACTGCGCTCCTTCTTTTACACTGGTGTTGATCGCACCAATGAAAAGCAGCAAGGGTTTTTGCTGTGGATGCGCCGTAATGGATACCGGGTCATTGCTAAGGATTTAGTGCAGTTACCCGATGGCTCGAAAAAAGCTAATCTAGATGTGGAAATTGCTGTCGATATGATGGCATTAGTGGGGTCTTATGATACTGCCATTCTCGTCAGTGGCGATGGTGATCTAGCGTATGCGGTAGATGCCGTCAGTTATCGAGGAGTGCGGGTTGAGGTGGTTAGTTTACGTTCGATGACTAGCGATAGTCTGATTAATGTAGCGGATCGGTATATTGATCTCGATCAGATTCAAGAAAGTATCCGCAAATCCCCACGACAAAACTATACCTATCGTCCTTTATCCGGTATTGGTATGATGGATGATCCCGGAGATCATTCCATGGGTCATTAAGCTGTTCGCCATTGAAACGTTATTGTCAATGATGGCAATGGCGAAATTCTGGTAAGCTGTTCGGCATTTAAACCTTAATGTCAATAATGGCGAAAGCCTTGTAGTGCGAGCATCTTGCTCGCTACTAATACCCAATTTAAATGCATGACAGCTTAATGCGAGTACCTTGCTCGCTACGAATACCCGAATTTGAATTCATGACAGCGTACTTATGAGTTATGAGTCATTAGTCCTGAGTTTTTAGCGATAAGGACTAATGACTCATTATCAAAATTTCACGAAGCTAGCTCCAATGATTTTGAGTTGGAAACGATGTTTTGCGGTGAGCCTCTGTCTATTGGCTTATGCTCCACTCTTCGGCTGTCAGACTGATAGTCAAACGGTCAAGAAAATTCAACAAGATACAGAGTCCACAGATATTGAAGGATCTCTTGTATTCAACAATGTCACCTTGGAGCAAGCTGATGAACAAGGTCGTCCTTTATGGCGGGTAAAAGCTAACCAAGCAACCTATACTAAAGACAAAAAAATAGCTAAAGTTGAACAGCCCATCGGTGATTTATTTCAGGATGGAAAGGTTATTTTAAAAGTATCAGCCAAGAGTGGGGAAGTTCGGGAAGATGGGAAGCAAATCTTTCTGCGAGGAGATATTACGGCTACCGATACCCGCAATGGCGCGGTTTTTAAGGGTGAGGAATTGGAGTGGTTACCCCAGGACGAGTTGTTAGTGGTACGCCGAAACTTAGAGGGACGCCATCCTGAACAAATCGAGGTTACGGCTAATGAAGGACAGTATTTAACCCGCCAAGAGCAAATGGAACTTAAAGGCTCTGTTCAGGCAATCTCACAAGATCCCAATGTGCAACTGAAAACAGAGCAGTTACTTTGGCAAATCAAAGGGCAAAAGTTAATTGGGGATCAACGGACTCAAACGGAACGGTACAAGGATAACACTGTGACCGATCGCGTAGTCGCTAACCAGACGGACTATAACCTTAAAACCAAAGTCGCGATCCTAAAAAAAGATGTTCAGCTTACATCTATTGATCCCCCAGTTTTAATATCCAGCAATGAGGCAATCTGGGATGTCAAGGCGGAAACAGTCCGCTCAAATCAGCCTGTTCAGATTGTCCATCAGGAAGAGAAGGTAGTGATTACGGCGAATCAGGGACAGGTAGATTTAGAGAGCGAAGTCGCCAATTTAAGGGGGGGTGTTCAAGGGGTAGGGAGTCGCAATCAAGCCGAACTCTACGCCAATCAGGTTAGGTGGGACATTCCCACTCAGAATATGCAGGCGTCAGGAAATGTGATTTATAAACAAGTTGATCCTCCCTTTAACGTCACCGGAGCCACCGCCGTGGGTAAATTACAGGATCAAAGCATGATCGTCAGGAGTGGATCGAGCGATCGCGTCGTCACCGAAATTGTCCCCTAGAGCGAGATGGGGGAGATGGGGGAGATGGGGAAGCAGGGGAAGCAGAGGGAGCAGAGGGAGCTGGGGGAGCTGGGGGAGCAGAGGGAGCTGGGGGAGCAGAGGGAGCAGAGGGAGCTGGGGAAGCTGGGGAAGCAGAGGGATAAATTGTAGAAACGTTCCGGTGAAACGTCTATTGTAGGGGCGGGTTTTACGATTAACATTTGATTTTCACCCTGATGTTACTAAACCCGCCCCCACGGAGTCCAATAATGCCAATGACATAAGACATAAGACATAAGACATAAGACGAATGACGACTACGGCACATCAAAAAGAATACTATTGGGCAGATTACTAATAGCACGTTGCAGGGTGGCTAGCGCTCGGTTGTAGTCTAGTATTGCTGTCAATAAGTTGACTCTGGAACGAGTTAATGCTGTTTGCTGATTAATTACATCAGTTTGAGTACCAACCCCAGCGCCAAATCGTAACCGTGCCAATCGTAAGCTTTCTTGCGCCTGTTCTAGGGCAAAAGATGCCGTTTGAATATTCTCCTGGCTAGCTGTTAACTGGAAAAAAGCTTGTTCCACTTCGAGGCGAATTTGGTCACGTTCATTGGCAAAATTGGATTCCGCGATCGCGACATCGGCTTCGGCTTGTCTGGCTCTGGCTTTTGCGGCTCCCCCATCAAAGAAATTCCACTGGAGCCGCGCTCCTAGGGTTAAGCCATCGGTCGGACCATCACTATCATCCAACTGGGTGGAAATATTATATTGGGCAAACAGATTCACCTGGGGTTTATTGTCCGCTAGAGCAATGCGCCGTTGTTGTTCATTGATATTACGTTGTGCCAGTTGCTGTTCTAACTCCGCCCGGTTTTTCAGTGCTAAAATAATGCTTTCTTCTAGGGAAATTTCCCAGTCCCCTGCCACATCTATAGGATCAGCCGCAGAAATTCCCACCTGCTGATCCAAACTTAACAATTGTGCAATTTGGCGGCGGGCAATGCGTTGCTGACTGATGGCGTTGGTTAACGCTTGATTATTATTGGCGAGTTCCACCTGCGCCTGCAACACTTCAAATCGAGTTCCTAAGCCAGCTTGTTCGAGTAACTGGGCATCCCGTAGACTGCGAGCCGCATCATTAACCGCCGCTTGGCTAATTTCGACTTCGGCATCTGCCTGTTGTAAATTGTAGTAAGTCCTAGTGACATTTAGTCGTAAATCTGCCAGGATGCTTTCTACACCCAGTTGTTGGAAGCGTACCTGTTGTTCGGCAGCTTGAATAGCCGCAGGACGACGCCCAGCCGTATAAGCTGCATAATTTAATTCCAGTCTGGTATCAAAGTTTGTCGATGTGATTGTCCGATTCGTCTGACCCAGTAGCTCTTGTAAAAAACCTTGCTGACCTCCTGTTTCCGACTCGGTTCGGATAAATTCGGCAATAGCGCTAATCGATGGAAACTCGGCAGCTAGGGCTTCTTGCAGCGCAAACTCCGTTCGTTCTAACTGAAGTCTAGCAATTTGTAACTCTTGATTGTTACGTCGTGCCAATTCTATTGCCTGTTCTAGGGTAATTGGCTGAGTCGTTTGCACTTGGACTTCTTCGGTTTCGGTGGGAAACAGCAATGGATTAGCACTGGGATTGAGCAATTCTGATATCGGTAGATCAGGAGTGGTAGACGGTATCGGCACAGATTCGATCTCTGGTGTGAGAAAGTCGGGTGAAGGTGTTTCGGGTTCCTCCAGCGTGGGAAGGGAGGGAATGGATTCAGGGGTTTGACCAATCGAATTCTCTGGCTGTTGGGTAACGAGTTGCTTAGAGTCTTGAGCCAGTTCTGTGGGATTGGGGGAATGTTCAGTCTCAGAGGTTACGGGTTCACTTGTAGAGTTCAAGGACTCACTTGTCTGAGCATGGGTTGGTTCCTCTATGGTGTTCCGGGGGAAATGACGTTGCTCCCTTTTGATCGCGCCTAAGCTCGTGCTGAAGCCATCAGGATCAATTCCTTCTGCCATCTGCCTGGTTGGTGAGCCTGTCGAACCACTGCCATCTACCTTTGCTCGCTCATCGTCCGCATCAACGAGTACGTTCTCCTCAGTTGATTGGGGAGCCACATCTGTCAATCCTCTCTGTGTCACCTGATCACGTTGATGAGTCGGGGCTTGACGTTGAAAGCTAAGCGGCGACGGTAAATCTTGAGAGGCGCTTGGTTTTGTATAGATCAGAGCGATCGCAGTCCCCACACCTAGAGCTACAAAATCACGAAACGTTGGCATAAGTTTAAAGTTGGGTCTTTAGTCTAAAAAAAATTATTTTGCTTACATTGAGTAGAGTCACCATAGGCAGAATAATCGCTTATCTGTGAGGTTGGCAAACTGGGTCAAGATTAGAGTATCTCAATCAAGCTTGACACAAGCAATCAGCAGCATCTAGTGCATCCTGGCAAAAATAACTAACCAGCTCCCCCAGCTTCCCCATCCCCAGCTCCCAGACGTGCCATGGCACGTCTCTACATTGCTCCCTCAGCTTCCCCAGCCGTTAATAGCTGAATTAGACCATTGACCATGCGATCGCGTTCTAAGGGTAAAATATCATGACCCTGCATTATGTTTTGCACGATCAGGTAATGAACCAGAGATCCGGTAAAAATCCGGGCGGCGACGACGGGATCGGACAATTTGAGTTGGGGTTGAGAGGCTAGGTATAAGGAAAGCCGTTCCATTAAGGGTTTTATAATTTCGCGTACATGGGTTTGAGCCAACTCCGGAAACCGCTCAGACTCACCGATAATTAACCGCATCAAGGTTAACAGCGCTGGATTGTTCGCAAACTCGTCGAGTACCGCCGTTGCTATTTGACGCAGAACCTGCTCAGGAGGTGTTTGCAAGTCTGGCTCAGTGGGCAAATTGAGGATGAGCTGACTGTTGTTTTGGGTGAGTTGGTGGATTAAGGCAATAAATAATCCCTGTTTATCTTGAAAGTAGTTATACAGCGTGGGTTTGGACACTCCTGCCGCTGATGCAATCCGATCCATGCTCGCTGCTGCATATCCATGCTTGGTAAACACTTGCAAGGCACCTGCCAAAATTGCTTGGGCTTTATCGGGTTTTTCTGGGTTGGAGAGGTTTGAGAATTGGGATGGAGTGGAACGATTCATCGTTTGAGTTTTGAGTTTTGAATGTGTAGGGGCGGGTTTTACGACTATCCTTTGTTCACTGACCTAGATGTGACTAAACCCGCCCCGAAAGTGCGATAGTTTTGATTCTGCCTTTGGCTCAGGGGGAGAAAGGATAGGTCGCCCGATCCATGCTTCTTATTTTACTAAACCGTTTAGTTGACATTACTAAACCGTTTAGTAAAATATAGGCAGATACAGATAACGCTTTTCTCTAACGGGAGAACCCCCATGAGCTTAGATCTGTTAAACCATCAGGCACCATCAACCCAATCACCGCGCCGTTGGCTAGCGTTTCTCGGCGTCGCCATTTTGGGGCTGGCTGGAACAGCATGGGGACTTTGGCAATTTCGAGTGGCTCAGATGAGGGAGGCTCAAACGGAAGTCTCAGTTGTGCCTGAAATCCTAACAGTGACGGCATTGGGGCGGTTGGAGCCAGCCGGAGAAATGATTAACCTCACAGCATCAACCTCAACTCAGCTAAGCCGAATTGAGGAACTGTTCGTGGAGGAGGGCGATCGCGTCCAAGCTGGAGAGATTATGGCGATTTTGGATACCCGCGATCGCTTACAAGCATCCCTCCAAAAAGCCGAGAACCAGGTTCGCGTCGCTCAGGCAAAACTGGCACAGGTAAAAGCTGGCGTCAAAACGGGTGAACTGCAAGCCCAGGGTGCGGAAATTGCCCGACTTGAGGCAGATCGAGCAGGAAGTTTGGCGGCTCAACAGGCGGCTGTGGATCGGCTGGAGGCAGAAGTACAAAATGCTCGTCTTGAATATGAGCGATACGAATCCTTGTATCAGCAGGGTGCTGTCTCCGCCTCTCAACGGGATGCCAAGCGGCTGGCTTACATCACGGCTCAACAACAGGTTCAGCAGGCACAAGCCGAGTTAGCGCGGATTGAGACAACCAGTCAAGAGCAAATTCAACAGGCACAAGCCACCCTGGATCGACTCGCCGAAGTGCGCCCTGTAGACATCGCAGCAGCAGAGGCAGAAGTTCAAGCTGCAAAAGCCGCCGTTGTCGAAGCCCAAGCCAATTTAGAGCAAGCCGAAGTGCGATCGCCCCATGCGGGTCAAATTATAAAGATTCACACCTATCCGGGCGAAAAAATAGCGGATCAGGGCATTGTTACCTTAGGACAAACCCAGCAGATGAAAGCGATCGCGGAAGTCTATCAAAGCGACATTCTCAAGATTCAGAAGGGTCAACCTGCGACGATTACATCACCCGTTCTGCCTAACTCACTCCAGGGTACAGTCGAGCGGATTGGCTTACAAGTCGAGCAACAACAGGTTGTTGATGAAGATCCCGCTGCCAACATTGATGCCAAAGTCGTTGAAGTTCACATTCGTCTCGATCCTAACTCAAGTCAGAACGTGGCAAGATTGAGCAATTTACAAGTTACAGTCACGATTCAAACTGAATAATTAGTCATTTGTCATTCGTCATTCGTCTTATGTCATTTGTGATAATTGAACGGTTAGGTCGGGGCGGGTTTAGTTATATCAGGGTAAAAATGAAACGTTAGTTGTAAAACCCGCCCCTACAAAAGATCCCCAGCTTTCCCAGCTTCCCCTCACCACAATCCTTATTCAGCAATCCCTAATTAGACATCATGCTTGGCTTAATCCAAACATTACAACAGCGCACTCCCCTAGGGTTACTTCAGCTTAAACATGATCGAATGCGGCTGTTAACCGCGATCGCAGGAATTACCTTTGCCGATGTGTTGATTTTCATGCAACTGGGATTTGCTGATGCCCTTTACAGAACAAATACCCAATATCCTCGCACTCTACAAGCCGACTTAGTAGTAATTAGCACCCAAGCCCAGAACTTTGGGCAATTGCGAACCTTTACCCGACGGCGACTTTACCAAGCTCAAGACGTACCAGGAGTCACCTCTGCCGATGAATTGTACCTCGGCTCAGTGCAATGGCGAAATCCTCAAACCCGCAAAAAGACATCGATGCTGCTGATCGGACAAAATCCCGATCGCCCTGCTTTTAATTTACCTGAAGTTAATCAGCAACTTGACGCAATTCGGTTACCGGATACGGTGTTATTTGACCAAGCCTCGCGGGGGAAATACCAGGATTTGATTGCCCAGATGCAACGGGGAGAGACAGCCACCACTGAAATTGGACAGCGAACCGTAACTGTCGCTGGATTATTCCAAGTTGGCGCATCTTTTGCCGATGATGGCGCATTAATTACCAGCGATCAAAACTTTCTGCGGCTATTTCCCAAACGGGATGCTGGATCGGTAAGCTTGGGGTTAATTCGTCTGCATCCGGGGTATGAGCCAGAACAGGTGAGGGATGCTTTAGCTACACGGTTACCCGAAGATGTGCAGGTGCTGACGAGTCAGGGTTATGTGGATTTTGAGATTGCCTATATTCAATCGAGATCACCGATTGGGTTTGTCTTTGGCTTAGGTACAGTCATGGGATTGATTGTCGGTACTGTGATTGTCTACCAAGTGCTTTCGACGGATGTGAATAGTCACTTGGAAGAGTATGCCACGTTCAAGGCAATGGGTTATCGGAATACTTATTTGTTAGGGGTAATTTTTGAAGAAGCACTGATTTTATCGGTGTTAGGGTTTATACCCGGTTTAGCGATCGCATTAGCGGCTTATCAAGTTACAGCGGCTGCAACCGCCCTACCTTTGGCAATGCCCTTGAGTCGGACTATTTTTGTGCTGCTGCTGACATTTGTCATGTGTGGTGCATCAGGCGCGATCGCAACTCGTCGTCTCCAAGCGGCTGATCCGGCTGATATTTTCTAAAGCTGGGGGAGATTGTGTAGGGGCGGGTTTTACTACTATCTTTTGGGTTACACCCAGATGTCACTAAACCCGCCCCTACTTTACCAATGACGAATGACGTAGCTTGCTTCTCGCGAAGCGAGTATGACGAATGACGAATGACAAATGACCAATCAACCCGTAATTTCCATTCACAAACTTAACCATTATTTTGGCACAGGACAACTGCAAAAGCAGGTGTTATTCGATATCAATTTAGAGATTTTTGCTGGCGAAATTGTGATTATGACGGGACCTTCGGGGTCGGGGAAAACTACGCTATTGACCTTATTAGGCGGTTTGCGATCGGCTCAGTCAGGCAGTTTAAATGTGTTAGGGCAGGAACTTTGTCAAGCTAGCCAGAATATTTTGGTACAGGCAAGACGACACAATGGTTATATTTTCCAAGCACACAATTTACATGGCAGCTTAACGGCGCTGGAAAACGTGCAAATGGGGTTAGAAGTTCATGGCATCTTTGCCAAGCCAGAACGCCATCGTCGAGCCGCGCAAATGCTCAAGCAGGTTGGTTTGGAGGAGCGCATCAATTATTATCCGGCAGATTTATCAGGTGGACAAAAACAGCGAGTCGCGATCGCCCGCGCTCTTGTCAGTCGTCCCCAAATCGTGCTGGCTGATGAACCCACCGCCGCACTAGATAAAAAATCGGGACGAGATGTGGTTGATATTATGCACGATTTAGCTAAACAACAGGGGTGTACAATCTTGCTTGTAACTCATGATAATCGCATTTTAGATATTGCAGATCGGATTATTTATATGGAAGATGGGCGCTTATCCAAGCCACCTGAATCAGTGGCGATTTCCCAGTAATCCAGTTTGCCGGAAAACTGCTGCATATTTATCATGTCATACTACGCTAGACTAAGATTGGAGTAATTTATTAGAGCGTTTTCAGGCAACGTGATCCAATTCACACGCCGAGAAATAGAAAAAGCTTGGCGAGAAAACCTATCCGCTTCTTCCAGCAAAAACCCCAGAACCAATCCTCATCGTCTACTATTGTTTTACGCGGTTGAGTGTGGACTCAAAGCCATTCTGATGCGCCGAAGCCAGAGAGACTGCACGGATGCCAGTATTGCTGAATTTGGGCATGACATCAATCGGTTACTGGATACGTTGGGAGCTAAGGGAAGTTTGAGGCTACCTGCTCATATTCGGCTAAAAGATATTAAAATTCAAGGTTCTCCTCAACAAAGAAACTTGACCCCCGATCAAATTAACCAACTCTGGAGATATGGTCATAGTTTTTGGAAAAACTCTCAAATCAAAGATAAAGATTTAGAGTCAATGCTGTTAAAAATAGTTGAGTGGATTAACGGAGAATTAAGAAACACATGAAAGCGATGAGACTCTTAACCTGGTTGGATGTGCGACGAGTTATTCGTCGAGAAACGAACTATGGAAGTAAACTACCAGAGGGTATCGTCAGCATTCGGAGTTTTTCTGATGCCATAGAAATTGGCATATTGTCTGAGGATTATCTAGATAATGCCAAGCAAGCTCTCAAAGAATGGTTTGGAGATTGGTATCAACAAGACGATGATTTAATTCAACTTGACTTGGGAGAAGGAATTTTACCCGTCGAGTTTATTCACGAGGAAGAAAGCGGCGATACCGATATTCCGATTCGCCCCTTCTGGGAAGAAGTCGCTTACTTGCAAAATAATGGTGAGCCAGAGACTGAAGTTCCCAAAAATCTCCATATCCCAGAAGCCTATCCCAATACCAGCCCCCAATTAGTTGCCTTTTATTCGTTCAAAGGAGGGGTAGGCAGAACCCTGCACTTAGCCGCCCATCTTTTTGCTTTACTTGAGCGAGCCAGAGAACTGAATCAAGCCAAAACATTTTTAGTCGTCGATGCTGATTTAGAAGCACCGGGTCTAACCTACTGGAATCGCGCTGAAAAACAACAACCGACTGTTTCTTTCATTAATTTTCTGGAAGCTTACCATGCTTCATCTCTGGAACCAGATCAAGTGCTTTCCTTTTTTGCGAAAGAGCTAAAAAAATCTCCTAAACGAGACGGAAAATCGACAATTTACTTTCTTCCGGCTTGTCTTGGCGATCGCGAATTACTCGATACACCTATTCTACCCGAACATTTAGTCAGAACTATCGATGGAGCATGGGAATTTGGGAATGCTTTATCTCAATTAGGTCAGGCTGTAAATGCAGATTATGTACTCATTGACCTGCGTTCTGGTTTAAGTGAAATTTCCAGTCCGATTATTTTTGATCCGAGAATCCAACGGTTTATTGTAACCACAATTAATGACCAATCAGTCAATGGTTCGAGTTTAGTTTTGCAGCAGTTAAGTCACACCGCCCCTCCAGAAACAGATGTTGAAGAAGAAAACTACTATGATCCTCTGCTATTGATCACTCTACTCACACCAGAACTTAAATCACTCCCGGCTTTTGACGAAGCTTTATCTAGATTCCAGGCGGCTTATATTCAGTCTCAAGGCGATGTTTATCAAACTCGTTTAAAAATAAAGGAAACTGATTTTACCCAGGAATTACTTTACTTGAATAATTGGGAGGATGCTCGTGCAAAACTTAGCCCGACTTCAGTCATGAAAGTGGCTAAAGAGTGGGCAGAGAGTCAGTTAATAAAACCGAAAGAACAGCGCTCAGATTTACCAACAACTCAGGACTCTGATCCCTTGGCAGCAGTGCGTCGTCTCAGAGATGTGTGTCAGCAGTATGAATATGCTGAAAGTGGGCAAGGAGAGGACTTGTTAGTCACTGAACCGTTGAAAAACTTAGCCACAACTTTTCGGGATGAGTTACCGCGTGTAGTCTCAATTGGCTCCAAAGGTTCAGGTAAAACGTTTAACTATATTCAGTTGTCACGTTTAAAGTATTGGCAGAACTTTATTCAGCGGGTTTTGGGGGAAACGAATGAATCTGAAGAGAAAACTTATATATTTCCCATGCTGCAATCGCTGAATCTTCGAGACAATGCCATTAAAATTATTCAAGAGGCAAGAAATGAAGTCATCTCTGCTTCAGGCAATAGTTTTCCAGAGTTTTCTCAGTCAGAACATAACGATAAGATTGAAGCAGCACTTGCCAATCAAAACTGGGGAAAGCAGGAATGGACACAATTTTGGATTAAAGAGATTGCCAGATCTGTTGGTCTT
This sequence comes from Coleofasciculus sp. D1-CHI-01, assembly GCF_040218875.1. Taxonomy (NCBI): domain Bacteria; kingdom Bacillati; phylum Cyanobacteriota; class Cyanophyceae; order Coleofasciculales; family Coleofasciculaceae; genus Coleofasciculus; species Coleofasciculus sp. D1-CHI-01. The sequence goes on along the minus strand of NZ_JAVJQP010000055.1, from coordinate 3,210 downwards.
AACCCAGAAACCAAGGACTATTGGAGTTTTAATGATATTAACAATGCCCTGAAACAGAAATCCTTGCGGGTAATCTTTTTATTTGATGGGCTAGAAGATATTTTTTCTGACGCATCCTCTAATCCAATACAGCAAGCCGCGATTGAGTCTCTGATTCGTCTACCAGCCCGGTTATCAGAAATCCGAAAAAATAACTTAGGCTTAATTCTTTTTATCCGGCGTGATTTTGTCCGTTATGCCATCACCCAGAATTTATCTCAATTTGAAAATCTATACGGGTCTTATGATTTATATTGGGATGCTGATTCTTTTATGAATCTAGTTTTTTGGGTTTGCAGTCAAGCGCAAGTTATCGATGTCGATGAATCAGAACTAGATAGCATGACTCGCGAATATCTCATTGAAAAACTGGAAAATTTATGGGGTAAAAAACTAGGTTCTGATAAGTCAAAAGAAGCTTATACCCCGAATTGGGTATTCGCCGCTCTGACAGATTTTAAAGGAAGGCTACAAGCTAGAGATATTGTGCGCTTCTTATATCATGCTGCTGATGAAACCATAGAAAATGCCAAAGAAGTTCAATTTGAAAAGTGGTCTACCAGCCGTCTCTTACCCCCCCAAGCGATTCGTCGGGCTTTGGAACCCTGTAGTAAGAAGAAGGTTAAAGAAGCCAAAGAGGAGTATCCCGCTTTTAGAACATGGGTTAATACTCTCCAATCTAAAGACCCAAAAGAAATGCGAGTCCCCTTTACCTTAGATAATTTTGAGATCGAACCATCAACGTTAAGTATGCTGGAAGAAATCGGAGTGGTTTATGAAGACCGAGCTAAAGATGATACGCCGCGATATTATATGCCAGAAATTTTTCGCGCAGGTCTAGATTTCATTTTAGATAAAGGGGCGCGTCCTCGGGTTGTCGTGTTGAAGCGCAAGGCTCTAGGCTCAGGGATTATTTAATCCTAACCGTAGGGGCGCAAGGCTTGCGCCCTCAAAGTAATAGTAACTGTAGGGTGGGCAAGATAAATCAATTTATTTTGACTGCTTTTCAACGTAGGAAATTATTGCCCACCTTACCTAAAACGGTAACAGGAATATTTATCAGTTAGTTTTCGTCAGATACATCGAAAACTACTTCAAATTCTGCCGCAGGTATCAATCGATTTAACAGCCTCAAATGATCCCAAGCATCCTGTCGATTGTAGAACCGGGCTACGGTGTAGCGACGAGCATCGGGAAGTAACCGTACAATTGTCCAAGGATAGCTGTAGGCTTGAGTCTGTCGTTTCGTCTCCTCGGTTCGCCGCTTAGTTAGGGTTTGCTGGATAATCCCGTAAATCTGGGTTCTTTCAGTATAGAATGCCTGAAGCAAGTAATCAAGTAACTTTGATGGAATTGCGAAACCGTGCTGGCTTAACTCGCCGACAAGTGGCGATGGAGTTGGGAGTGACGGAAAAAACAATTTACGTGTGGGAGACGAGTTCAAATCCACCTCGCCTGACGGTGGCTCAGGTTCAGCGCTTGATCGAGATGTTGAATTGTTCTATGGCGGAACTGGTTGAAGCGACAGAAAATCGCTCCTAGATTAAGTGATCTGTCAATTGTAATTGCTACACAAGGAAAGTAAAAAGATATGGTGCTGAAGGGGTCAGTTTTTAGGCGTTGGTAAGGGCGCACGTCTATGCGCCCCTACTTTCGTCAAAACTCTTTCTTTATCCTTTGGACTTATGCAACGGAAACCTCCTGTAGCATTGGTCGATAAAGGGTATCGCGTTGCTGATCAGGACGCCCTAGCGAATGAATCGCTTCTTGGAGAGTCTCGACTTCCATACAGGTTCCCCCTTGAGCGCCTGCCATAGTGGTGATATGTTCTTCCATTAACGTGCCGCCAATGTCATTACAGCCCCATCTCAGGGCTTCCTTCGCACCAGCCAAACCCAATTTCACCCAGCTTGGTTGATGGTTGGAAATCCAATTACCCAGGAAAATTCGCGCCACCGCCGTTAATAATAGGGCATCCTGGAGAATCGGTTGATCTCGCCCCACACGCTGACGCAACGGTTTAGGGGCATCTTGACCAACAAAAGGCAGTAGAATAAACTCTGTGATATAGCCCTGATAGCCTTGAGCGCGAGTTCGTTGCTGAAGCGATCGCAACTTGGCTAAATGCCCCATCTGCTGTTGGTTCGTTTCAATATGACCCGAAAGCATTGTGCTAGTTGTGGGCATTCCCAATCGATGCGCCGTTCCCACAATGTCTAACCAGGTTGTCGTATTTGTCTTTTCCGGACAAAGGATGCGCCGCACTTCGTCATCTAAAACCTCAGCCGCCGTTCCAGGCATTGAACCAACTCCAGCCTCTTGCAGTGCGGCAATGACCTCAGCATACCTCAATCCATCTTCTTCAGCGATAAATTGAATTTCCTGGGGGGAGAATGCATGGAGATGCAATTGGGGAAAGGCTTGCTTAATCGTTTGCACCAATTCCCGATAATAAGGTAAAGCCGCGCCATTAATTTTTGCCTCTGGGTTCAATCCCCCCTGCATACAAATTTCCGTCGCCCCCCGTTGTACTGCATCCTCTGTCTTTTCCAGAATTTGCCCCCAATCTAGCCAATACGCCCCCTCTGTACCCGCATCGCGGCGGAAGGCACAGAAACTACAGTGCTGAGTACAAATATTGGTAAAGTTAATATTACGGTTAATCACGTAGGTAACGCGATCGCCTGCTTGGTGATGGCGCAATTGGTCAGCCGTTTCCTGAATCGCCGCCACAGCAGTCGGTTCAGTTTGCTGGAGGAGAATCACACCTTCCTCTGGAGAAATGTCTTCACCAGCTAAGGCACGGTTCAGAATGGCATCAACGGAGTTGGTAATCACGGAATATCTGGACAAGATAGGGAAACACTCCTCTTGATACTACTATGCCCTAGAGTATCGAGCCAGTAATCATTGACACTCCCCCGGCTGAAGGCGCAGGGGCTTGCACCATCGCATCTTTGTGCATGCCCTTTAGCGAAGCGAATAGTCAATTGTAGGGTGTAGGGGCGGGTTTAGGGACAATCGTAGGGGCGGGTTTAGGGACAATCGTAGGGGCGGGTTTAGGGACAATTGTAGGGGCGGGTTTAGGGACAATTGTAGGGGCGGGTTTAGGGACAATTGTAGGGGCGGGTTTAGGGACAATTGTAGGGGCGGGTTTAGGGACAATTGTAG
>NZ_JAVJQP010000054.1:0-18661 GCF_040218875.1 Coleofasciculus sp. D1-CHI-01 | reverse complement strand
GGGAACAGGGAACAGGGAACAGGGAACAGGGAACAGGGAACAGGGAACAGGGAACAGGGAACAGGGAACAGGGAACAGGGAACAGGGAACAGGGAACAGGGAACAGGGAACAGGGAACAGGGAACAGGGAACAGGGGAGTTAACTCTTGCATTTGATCGGGGCGGGTTTAGTTAAGTTAGAGGTTTTCTCCTGAACGTTATCGGTCAAACCCGCCCCTACAAACTCAAACCTTCCTTCATCTCACCCAAAGCGTGAATCAGAAAAAACTATGAGCTATACCGTGGATAATACCAGCTTCCTCAGGGATTTGGAGCGAGTGGTGAGAGTGCGCCATCAAGCGGCGACGCATCTGAGTCAAATTGCCAAACGGCTAAATCAAGCCGAATTGGACGCTGAAGAAACCTCCGGTAAATTGAGTCTAGAACGGGAAAGCGAAGATATCCGCATTGCCAGCGACAATTTGCAGAAGGGTTTATTTCGGCTGCTGGTATTGGGAGACTTGAAACGAGGTAAGAGTACGTTTCTCAATGCCTTAATTGGTGAGAACCTATTGCCAGCCGATGTGAATCCTTGTACAGCGCTGCTGACAGTTTTGCGCTACGGAACTCAAAAAAAGGTCACGGTTTACTTTAAAGGGGATAAACCGCCAGAATCCCTCGATTTTGCCAGTTTTAAGCAAAACTATACCATCGATCCCGCCGAAGCCAAACGCCTCGAAGCCGAGAAAAGTTCGGCATTTCCCGACGTTGACTATGCCGTTGTCGAATACCCCTTACCCCTCTTAGAAAAAGGGATTGAAATTGTGGATAGTCCAGGGCTGAACGATACCGAAGCCCGGAATGAATTATCACTCAACTATATCCACAACTGCCACGCTATCTTGTTTTTATTCCGGGCAATGCAGCCTTGTACATTGGAAGAACGGCGCTATTTAGAAAATTACATTAAAGGGCGCGGATTAACGGTTTTCTTTCTAATTAATGCTTGGGATGAAATCGGCAAAGGATTGATTGATCCGGATGATCCCGATGAACTTGAAGCAGCACAAAATCGGTTACGCACCGTATTCCAAACCTATCTGGCTGACTACTGTCAAAAAGATGGACAAAATCGCTATGATGAACGAGTGTTTGAGATTTCCTCTCTGGAAGCCTTGCGGCGGCGGGTAAAAGATTCAGAAGCGTCCCTAGAAGGAACAGGATTACCAGCATTTTTAGGGGCGCTGAATACCTTTTTGACCCAAGAACGCGCCGTGGCACAATTACGCCAAGCGAGAACGTTGGCGCGTCAAGTTTATAGCCGCACTCACGAAGCGATTGAACGACGAATTCCGTTACTCGACCAAGATATTGAAGAATTAAAACAACGGATTCATGGGGTTGAACCGGAGTTTGAGCAATTGACCCAAATCCGAGATCAATTCCAGGATGAAATTCGGACGATGCGGGATACAAAAGTCAAAGCAGTGGCGGATTCCTTTCGCACTTATGTGCTGAACTTAGAAAAGACATTTGAATCTGATTTCTTACGCTATCAGCCGACAATTGACTTTCTGGAATTCTTACAAACGGAGAGACGGGAGGCGTTTAATGCGGCATTAAAGCAAGCGTTTGAGCAGTATATTCAGGATAAATTAGCCGAGTGGGAACGCACGGCGGAGGAGTATTTACAAGAGGGGTTTGCCCAACTTGCCCAAAGTGCCGCTAACTACGGTGCAACTTATAATCAAATTGTTGATTCCATGACTGAGAAATTAATTGGACAAACGATACCGTCAGGCGTTCGGGTTGATGCAGGGGAAGAGTCACCTACTTGGGCAAAATGGGCGATGGGGTTTTTCTCCTTAGCGTCAGGAAATGTGGCGGGTGTGGCGTTAGCGGCGGCTGGGTTTACTTGGCAAAATATCCTGGTTAATTGGTTAGCGGTAATTGGAATTAGCAGCTTTTTATTGATTTTTACGGGGCTGACGTTTTGGAATCCCATTGGATTAGCGTTGATGGGTTTGGGTGTGGGCGCACTGCAAGCCGAACAAGCCCGCCAAGAAGTGATTAAAGCGACGAAAAAAGAGTTTGTGAAATATTTACCGCAACTGAGTCAGGAACAACAAGAACCGATTCGTCAAGCGGTGAAAGATTGTTTTGATACGTATGAACGGGAAGTAATTCAACGCCTTAATGATGATATTAAATCCCGTCAAGCCGAGTTAGATAACTTGCTGGAGCAAAAAGAATCTCGTGAGATTAATCGCCAAACTGAGTTAAAACGGTTGAGAGGTTTAGATGCTGATATTTTAGCTGAATGTCGGCAGGTTGAATCTGTATATGAGGAGTTATTATTAGTACCGGGTTAAACTGAAACGCATTGTAGGGTGGGCAATACCCACCTCGTTTTATCGGTTGTAGGGGCGGGTTTTACCGATAACGTTTTGCCAAAAACCGATAACTTGACTAAACCCGCCCTTCTCTCGGACAACTTGGTATAAACATAGTTAAGGAATAAACAAACAATGAGTTACAAAATTGAAACAGACAGTTTCCTGAATAATTTAGAGCGAGTTGCCAGAGTGCGATCGCAAGTTGCCACCAGTCTGGCTGAAATCGCCCAAACCCTGGAACAAGGGGAAACCATGGGAAAGGATACCTCTGGCGGTTTGGGGTTAGAACGGGATATTGATGATTTAAGTCGAGCCAGTAAAAATTTACAACAAGGTGTATTCAGATTACTGGTTTTAGGCGATATGAAACGGGGCAAAAGTACGTTTCTGAATGCCTTAATTGGTGAGAATTTATTACCCTCCGATGTGAATCCCTGTACCGCCTTATTAACCGTTTTGCGGTATGGGGCAGAAAAAAAAGTTACCGTTCATTTTAATAATGGCACACCTCCGGAAGATATTGACTTTAAAAGTTTTAAGCGGCGTTACACGATTGACCCCGCCGAAGCAAAGCAACTGGAACAACAGAAGAAACAGGCATTCCCTAATGTTGATTATGCTGTCGTAGACTATCCCTTACCGTTATTACAAAAAGGTATAGAAATTGTCGATAGTCCTGGACTTAATGATACTGAAGCCCGGAACGAGTTATCTCTGGGATATATCAATAATTGCCATGCAATTTTATTTGTACTGCGGGCAACCCAACCTTGTACCTTGGCTGAACGCCGTTATTTAGAAAATTACATTAAGGATCGAGGATTATCGGTTTTCTTTTTAATTAATGCGTGGGATCAGATTCGCGAAAGTTTGATTGATCCGGATGATACCGAAGAATTAGCAGAATCGGAAAATAAAGTGCGGCGTGTATTTCGAGCCAACTTAGCTGATTACTGTCAAGTTGATGGGCATGATATTTATGATGAACGAGTATTTGAGATTTCGGCGATTAAAGCGCTGCGGTTACGAATCAAGCAGCCAACAGCGTCTCTGGAAGGAACCGGATTTCCAGAGTTTCTGGGCGCATTAAGTACATTTTTAACCAGCGAACGAGCCGTGGCTGAATTCCGCCAAGCCAGAACCTTGGCGCGTCAAGGGTATAGTCATGTTCGGGAAGCGATTGAACGGCGAATTCCTTTGCTGGAACAGGATGTAAAGGAATTAAAAGAACGGATTAATTCCGTAGAACCCGAATTCAAGAAGCTGAATGATATCTGTCAGCAGTTCCAAGATGAAATTAAATCGGTACGGGATAGTAAGGCAAAAGCGGTGGCTGATTCCTTCCGCACATACACTTTAAATTTAGGGAATACCTTTGAAGCCGATTTCATAAACTACCAGCCCGATTTGCGATTTATGGATTTTTTACGAAAAGGCAAACGGGAAGCCTTTGAAGCGGGATTACAACAGGCATTTGAGCGGTATGTGAATGATAAGTTATCAGCTTGGAGTTTGATTGCAGAAAAAGAGATGGATGGTGCGTTTTTGCAGTTATCGAAAAGTGCCGCTAGTTACGGCGCATCCTATACCCAAGTTACCGATAAAATTACCGAAAAGTTAACCGGACAAAGAATTTCTCCAGTGATTGGTTCTACAACCGAAGATAACGCTCCCGCTTGGGCAAAATGGGCGGCGGGACTCTTTTCATTAGCCAGGGGAAATATTGCTGGGGTGGCAATGGCAGGAGCCGGGTTTGATTGGAAAAATATCGCCCTGAATTTTATTACCGTCATGGGTGTTGGCGCAATAATTACAGCGGTGTCTGGAACGGTTTTAGGACCCGTAGGATTAGGATTACTTGGTTTAGGTGTTGGGGTGGTGCAAGCGGATCAAGCCCGGAAGGAGTTGGTGAAAGCGGCGAAGAAAGAGTTAGTGAAATATTTACCTCAGGTAGCCCAAGAACAATGGCAACCGATTCACGATGCGGTGAAAGAATGCTTTGATGTCTATGAGCGAGAAGTGACGGAACGGATGAATGATGATATTAATGCTCGCAAGTCAGAGTTGGATAATTTAATCGCTCAAAAAGAGTCCCATGAGATTAATCAAGGGGCAGAATTAGAGCGGTTGAAGACATTAGAGACAAATGTGTCATCGGAAGTCGAACGGATTGAGGCGGCGTATCAGACTTTGTTGGTAGAAGCGAGTTGAGGGATGAAATACCCTTGACAACCTTCGTGGGAATCCGCCCCTACCAACTTAACCCATCCTGATAAACCTGCGTCAGGGCGGGTTGAGTCACATCTGGGTACAACCGAAACGATAATAGTGAAACCCGCCCCTACAAACCATGTCTTCTGCCTTTGGCTAGATCTTGTTTTTTGTCCGCTTGCGGTATATTCTCAAAACATCAAATGATCTGGCATACAGACCATGTTAGAACCCGCAAACACAGTCAGCATCTTACAGAAACAGGCTGAACCTAAGACATTTTCTGCCGATCAGGTTATTTTCAAAGAAGCTGATCCAGCGAACTATATGTATGGCATCCTGGAAGGAGAAGTGAACATCTCGGTCAATGGTAAGATTGTAGAAACTATTGGTAAGGGTGAGGTGTTTGGTACAGGGACATTGATTGGAGTCGGTGACAGAACCTATAGCGCGATCGCGAAAACAGATTGTACCCTAGCATTTCTGGATCAGCAGCGATTCCTGTTTGCGGTTCAGGAAACACCCATGTTTGCGCTCGATGTGATGAAAAGTTATTCCGAACGCCTCAACCGATTAGTACATAATATCATGTCGGCTTGAAAACTGCATCTGTGTTGCAACAATTTCAATCGCCCTGGCAAAACGTGCGATCGCATCTTTCCCGAAATGGAATTTTAATCCCATTAAGTAGTTAAGTTTGAGATAATATCGTACCCCTACATCAGGGATAATTGATCGGGTAGGGGCATGGCATTGCCGTGCCCTAATCTAGCGGAATTCAACTGAGGGCACTTCTAGCGCCTCTTTATGTTTCAATCCCGTTGCCGGGATTCATTAATAGGAAACCAAAAAAAGCTCATCTTCTGCCAACCGAATTCCATAGTTTCAATCCCGTTGCCGGGATTCATTATAAGGAAACAACCACGTTTAGCTGCCAAGTATTCAATCCTTTCATTGTTTCAATCCCGTTGCCGGGATTCATTATAAGGAAACCCCGCCCTCTGAAACCCTTTCTAGCCGGGACTCCCACAGCCAATTTTGACAGCCAATTTTGACGGCAGACGGAATCCAGGAGCTGAAATGGACATTTTGCTTTTTTCGCCCTTTCCTAAAAACGGCTGAAATCTTTAATTGTCAAGGTTCCTAGCGTTTTGACGGCAAACCGGGTTTTTCGCCCCCGCTTCGTCCCGTCAAAAATCCGCTTATTCGCCGCCTTATTATCCGGCAAATCATAAACAATCAGATAAAATAACGTCTGGTTCTTCATCGAAGACTCAACGGTGGATACACCACCCCCTCCTGTAAATGACGACTCAACAGACGCGCCTGTAACTCCACCCCACGGCGATAAGTACATTGATACCCAAACACCGGATGCTTAAACTCCGACGTCATTTTCCGCTCAAACGCCTCTAAAAACGTTTTTCGTCCCGTATCTGAAAGCCGATACGCCCCCAAACTCTCCGTAAAATCCTTAGGCTTTAACTGACGCCGACTCATCACCGAAAACACCAAACCCGCATTTCTCACACAAAGAGCGATCGCAAACTCTAAAAGCCTTGGCAGACAGCGATTTGACCTCAGTTAGCTCCTCCAGTCACACATAACGTTATCATCGTATTGAAGTTAATTTAATGGAAGCATGTCAAGGACAGCAGACAATGTTGACATCCATCTTGACTAAGGACTAAAATTCTGCCAACAGAGCTGACGGAAATCATCCCCTCGATGTTCAAAACTTTGATATTGGTCAAAACTAGCACAAGCCGGTGAAAGCAAAACCACAGGCGCGTTATCCTGTTGTGCTAATTCGGCTGCTCTAGGAACCGCTCGTGCCAGTGTTTCCACAATTTCGTAACGGAAATAACCAACTTCCTGCAAGCGTTGGGCAAATTTTGATGCCGCCTCACCAATCAGTAAAACAGCCGCCGCTTTCCCTTGGATTATGTTCAACCATTGCGTATCCTCTCCGGCTTTCGCTTCACCCCCAGCAATTAAAATAACCGGACTATCAACCGATGCTAATCCTACCTGCGCCGCATCATAATTAGTGGCTTTACTATCATTAATAAAATCAATCCCCTGCCAGGTGATAATATGTTCTAAGCGATGAGGAACACCGGGAAAATTGGTAATAGCCTCAACAATCGCCTGTTTCTCAATCCCAGCTAACCGGGCGGCGGCGACTGCCATGAGTAAATTCTGCTGATTGTGATTCCCCACCATCCGCAAGGAATCCACAGGAACAATCGGTTCCGATTCTACCATCACCCAGCCATTTTCAATATACACCCAGGGACGAGGCGTCGCGTCACGCCCCTTAACACTCGTCCAATACGCCTTTGACCAATGGGTTGTCCCCAACTGACGCAAATAGGGGTCATCCCCGTTAAAGATTTGATCGTGCGATCGCGACAGTAACTCAGCTTTGATAGTGTAGTAATTTTCCAGCGTCTTGTGGCGATTCAAGTGATCCGGCGTAAACGTTGTCCAAACCCCAATCGTTGGCGCTAAATCCCGTGACGACTCAATTTGATAACTACTAACTTCTGCAATAACCCAGTCAATTTTGGATTGGGGTAGTTTCTCCTGTAGAGACGTTGCATGCAACGTCTCTAAGGGCTGCGCCAGAGCCAGTTCACAAGCCGCATAGCCGATATTACCGCAGGCGGGAGCCTGAAAACCCGCCGCTTGAAAAATCGCCGCAATCAAAGCCGTTGTCGTAGTTTTACCATTCGTCCCCGTAATCCCCACCCACGGAGAGGACTTGAGATAACGCCAAGCCAGTTCCATCTCACCAATTGTATCAATCCCGCGATTCCTGGCTTCAATTAAAACCGGGATATCCCAAGGAACACCAGGACTCACCACAATCAGTTCAGGTAAATCCCCATCGCCAAGAGTGAGCGAATAACCCAGTTTAACCGTAATTCCCTCAACATTAAGGACTTGTTGTTGCTGTTGCAGAGATTCAGACGTTTTGCTATCACTGACTGTTACCGTCCACCCTTCCTGTTTCAGGAGTCGTGCGGCGGCTATTCCGGAGCGTCCCAGACCAATGACGTGAGCGTTGGGCATAACCTGATGATGGTTTGTTCTTAAATCTAATTACCATGTAGAGACGTTGCATGCAACGTCTCTACAGTCCACCCAGAAGAAGAGCGCTTTTTAGTCGGTGAAGATGAAATTCGCGGTCGCATTGCGATTATGCTAGCGGGGCGTTCAGCCGAAGAATTGGTATTTGGCAAAGTATCCACAGGTGCCAGTGATGACATCCAGAAGGCGACTGATATGGCAGAACGGTTTGTCACCATCTATGGCATGAGTGATAAACTTGGACCCATCGCCTTTGACAAGCCCCAATCTCAGTTCCTAGCTGGAATGGGTAGTCCGCGTCGTTCAGTTAGTCCCCAAGTCGCCGAAGCGATTGACCAAGAAGTGAAAGCGATGGTGGATGGCGCACACCAAATGGCACTCCAGATTCTTGACGATAATCGAGAAATTTTGGAACAAACCGCCCAAGTGTTGCTCCAAGAAGAAGTCTTAGAAGCCCAAGCCCTTCTAGAAAAGTTGGAACAGATGCAGCCACCCAAGGGATTGGATGAATGGTTGCGAACTGGGAAACTGCCTGAAAATCAGGATTTATTGCCGTCGATGAATTAGGATTTGGCTACGTCTCTACAAATTTTGTCGGGACGTTCCCTTGAACCCTCTCTACATATATAATGTCTAAGGTCATCGAATAATTTTCGTTGACATCAAACAAGGTTTTGCATCATGACTCTTAAAATGAGTGGCTGGGTTCGTAGTAGGCACTTTAGTGCCAGAAGCGCTAAAGCGCTGACTACAAACATTTCCTTTAAACTTCTGGCAGCAGCAATGGGTTTAACCCTATTGAGTTGGGCGCTACCCACCAAGGCACAACCCTTATCGGAGCAACAAATTCCCTCCAGTATTGATCAACTCACCAACCCAGCACAACTCCGACAATTTCAACAACGCCTTCAGCGAGAACAGCCTCTTTTGTATTTATTTTTGCAATTGGAATCGGCTGAGACTGAAAACTTGCAACAGAAAGCCGAACAAGAAATTCGACAACTGTTGCGACAACCGCCATCGCTACAACAGCAGTTATTCCAGCGACAAATACGAGAACCTTTGGATCTGGATGACTTGTAACGGCTGTATTTAGTCGCGAAATAAATTGAATTAGGTTCCCTGGAAACAATTATTCTATTTTTATAGGACATCGGTCAAGAAACCGGGTTTCTTTGGGTGAAAGCTTGATATTTCGTTGTCATCCTCACGAGAAACCCGGTTTCTCATAATACTTGACCGACGCTCTAGAGAACTTATTTTACTATTTATATCGATAATTTATCTCTTTTTATTGAGAGAAAATACCTCAGTTGTCTAACTCTGATAAAACGTTTTTTTGTAGCCTAAAAAACCAAAAGCACATAGTATTGTTTCACCAATCAAACAAAACCAAAACAAATATTAAGTATTGTTAAATCGCTTGCCTAATTCACGAATAAGGCTCTATTAATAGAACAAAGTAGAGAACATCGTGATCACAATCTATTCAAATAGACAGCACGATGTTACGTTGAAACCCTGCTGTCAGAAAAAAATACAGCAAATTCAACGATTACTGAATCAGGGGTTTGCTAACCATTTCGCCGAAGAATAAAACGCTCCAAAGTAGCACTTTAGTTAACTAGTCTTGGAGAGCAAACAATGTCACAAATGTTCACCGTTAAAAACCGGAAAGACAGCGGACAAGGTTCCTTAAGAGATGCGATCGCGCAAGCCCAGTCAGGAGATACAATTAAATTTGCCTCTCGTCTGAAAAATAAGACGATTAAACTGACCAGTGGTCAACTCGAAGTTGATAAAGACCTAACGATTGATGGGTCTAATGCTTCGGGTTTAAAGATCAATGGGAATAACGCTCACCGCATCTTTGATATCAAGCGAGACGCCGGCTATAATTCCACCGAGTTTACCCTGCGAAATTTGATTTTGGTGAACGGAAAAACCAATCAGAAGGGTGAAGATGGCGCAGGAGCAGCAATTCGTACAGACAGTTACACCACACTCACAGTAGAAAATAGTGAATTTAAAAATAATCATGCCCAGGGTGTGGGAGGCGGCGCGATTTATGCGGGTTGGCGCAGTACAAATACGATCATCAATAGCCAATTTGAAGGCAATAGTTCATCAGGAAATAAGCCATCAGGTAAAAGTGACCGTGGCGCCGGTGCGATCGCGGTTAAAAGTGAAAGCTATACTACTGTAAAAGGTAGCGAGTTTATTGACAACACCGGAATTAATGGTGGAGCGATTAATACCGTTTTAGGGAGTCTATTAGTTGAAGACTCAACCTTTATCAATAATGACTCAACATCAGGTGGTTCAATACAACCCAATCCATTAGGTTACGGTGGTGCAATTTATACGGATGGAGCTTCGCCAACTAATGATAACAGTACGAAAGGCACGATAAAGATTCGGAACAGTCGCTTTGATGGGAATAAAGGAGCGGGACAAGGTGGAGGACTATTTCTCTATGTTTATGAGGGTGACAAAGTAATCATCGAGGATAGTACAATCATCAATAATCAGGTGATTGAAGATGCTAAGGGCGATTCCATCGGTGGTGGACTTCGCCATGGCAAGGGTGAGGCAATCATCAAGAATACTACATTTGCCAACAATCTAGCTTTGGATCAGGGAGGAGGAGCATGGTTCGGTGAGAATGCGCCTGTCTCTATTGACAACAGCATATTCTACGGGAATCGAGCCGAATCGGCAAATGGGAAAGAAGGTTTAGGCGGTGCGATAGTGCTACCGAGTGCATCCGGATCTAAGAAAATCAGCAACACCACTGTTGCGAATAATTACGCTGGGTTTATGGGGGGAGGATTTTTTGGCGGTGTAAAAAATACCACCCTGAAAAATACTCTGGTTGCCGATAATTTTGCCTATAATGGTGGCAATGGTTGGAATATTAACCACCACACAGCCGAAGTTTTCAAAGATGGGGGCGGTAATTTTCAGTCAGAAGATCCCAATCCTAACGATACGAAAATAACAGCTAAAGTCAAGCTGCTTAACCCGCTATTGGTAAAATTAATCGATAATGGGGAAGCCGTACAAACCGCTCCGATACCAGGCAATCCAGAGGTAACAGGCGGGTCTACACTGACTCCGACAGCAGGCAGCAATAGTGTGAGCAATAATGAACTCCAGTTAGTTGCAGCGGTTGCTGATCAAACGACTGACGTAGACGAACCTTTGAGTTTTGATGGCAATAATCAGGATACTACACCTGCCCAAAATGACTCCATTCTAATCACTGACGGAGAACCCGAACTCATTGACTTGCAAGATCAAACCAGTTCGGTATCCGCGAAGTTTTTCAATATTGAGAGTAATGCTGGCTTTGACAATTCCGTCGGTTTTTATGCCGTTGAAAATGAGCAAGGAGATGTGAAAGATAAAGTAACGGGTGAACTGATTAGCCCAGATGAGGCAGGGTATGCTGAAGCGGCTTTAGCTCAACAAGTGGTTGGCGACCTGAACCGAAATACCGGGATATTTGAAGCAGAATTCCAGGCAGGAACCATTTTAGCACCTTACATTATCGCCAATGGTACAACAGAAGAATGGTTGGAAACCAATCCAAATAATCAGCGCCTTGGTTATGCTGATCCTACTGCCTACTTTGCCTATTTAGGCGCTAATCCTGATGGCAAAGATCATGTCCGTCTACTGGGTGAGAATAAGTTTGGCTTTGAAGATTTATTTGGGGGCGGTGACTTAGATCATGATGATATCACCTTCGAGGTTGATTTAACGGTTGCCTGAATTTTATGACCCAATTGGGTTGTAGAGACGTAGCATGCTACGTCTCTACAACTTGACGATCGCGCCAAAATCTGCCAATACCCGTGCGTGGTTTCGCAGTAACCCCAATAGGTTCAGCCGATTGCGCCGAATCTCTGGATTTTCGTCCATCACCATGACCCCAGCTTCCTTATCATCAAAGAACGTACTTACAATTGGCGTCACCTCTGCCAATGCATCAACAATTTGCTGGTAATTGCGCTCTTGTTGTGCCGCTTGAGTACGGGGAACTAGCGCAACTAATGCTTCATAAAAGGCAGGTTCACTCGATTTTTCAAACAGATCGGGACGCACAACTGCTTTGGGATCTAACTGTTGGAAATCTAAGTCTCCTTGCATCGATAATCGTGCCGAACGGTTCACCGTTTCATAGATTTCATCCAGCTTGCCGTTCTTCCGAATTCCTTGCAGGAACAAAGCGCGATCGCGAACATCTAACACGTCTTTTAATGCCCGTTGGGTATACTCCTGATCATTCTCACCCAAAACCGCATTCACCAAGTCATAATCAATCATCTGTTCGTCTTGCAACAAGGTGCGAATCCGTTGGATGAAAAACTCTTGCAAGGCTTCAACGGGCGATAATTTCTCGGAATAGGTGGCGACAAAATCAGCAGAAATATTCTGCACTAGCTGATCTAAATTAATCCCTAAATTCCCCTCCCAGGTAATATTAACCACCGCATTCGCGGCACGGCGCAAGGCAAAGGGGTCAGAGGAACCGGTGGGAATCATGCCTAAGCCAAAGATACTCACCAATGTATCCAAGCGATCGGCTAATCCTACCACTTGCCCTGTTAAGGTTTCCGGTAACTTGTCCCCAGCCCCTCTGGGTAAATAATGCTCAAAAATCGCCGTAGCTACCGCCTCAGATTCACCACTGGCTAAAGCATACTTTTGTCCGATTACGCCCTGTAATTCAGGAAACTCGTAGACCATTTGGGTGACGAGATCCGCTTTACAAAGGGCGGCGGCGCGAATAATATCATCCCATTGGGTCTGTGATACCGCCAATTGCTCCGCAATCCGTGAGGCTGTTTTTTCGATGCGCCCCACCTTCTGACGCATGGAACCTAATTCATCTTGGAAGGTGACGGTTTCTAATTTGGGTAAAGAACTTTCTAGAGGTGAGGCTAAGTCTGTTTTATAGAAATACTCACCATCCGCTAAACGGGCGCGAATCACTCGTTCATTTCCGGCAGCGATAATCTCAGATTTTGCCGGATCACCATTGGACAAGGTAATAAAATGAGGCAGTAATTCAGTCGCTGTTTCATCCTTGAATACGGGGAAATAGCGCTGATGGGTTACCATCACGGTTTTCACCACCTCTGGCGGTAAGATTAAGTATTCTGCATCAAATTTGCCGACAATGGCGGTGGGATATTCGACTAAATCCGTGACTTCATCCCATAATTCCTCATAGAGTAGGGTATGACCCTTGAGTTTTTGTGCGGCTGACTGAACTTGGTCTTGGATGATTTGTTTGCGGCGATCGCGTTCTACAATCACAAAGGCTGATTCTAAGGATTTTACATAGTCCTCAGCTTTGGCAAGGGTTACGGATTCGGGGTGTAAGATACGGTGTCCACGAGATGTGCGATCGCTGTTTATCGTTTCGGAACCATTGACTAATTCAATCGGCAACACTGTATCATCCAGCAGCGCCACCAACCAGCGAATTGGGCGAGAAAACTTCAAGTCTCCATCTCCCCAACACATAAACCGCTTCCCTTCTAAGCCAAAAATCCATTGGGGGATGACTTCGGGGAGAATTTCAATCGCCGAACGACCAATTATTTTCTTGACAACAAAGACAAATTCCCCTTTCTTTGTCTCTCGGATTTCGAGATCATCGAGGGTAACGCCCTGTTTCCGGGCAAATCCTTCGGCGGCTTTGGTGGGTTTCCCGTCTTTAAACGCAGCTTTGACAGGTGGACCCTTGACTTCCTCTTCGCGATCGGGTTGTTGACGGGGTAATCCCTGAATCAGTACCGCTAGACGGCGAGGTGTGCCATACACCTGGATACTTTCAGGAGTCAGCAGGTGTTCATCAAGGCTTTGTGACAGGCGCGACTGCCATTGTTTAATCGCACTCTCGACGAAATTTGCGGGTAATTCTTCTGTACCGACTTCTAATAAGAATGTGGGCATAATGCGATCGCGCGTCGTGGACAAAGGTTGGGTGTGAGTAGGATGAACGGCTAGCAGAGTCTATTTGCTGCCAGTTTTCCTAGTTTAACCCTATTCTTGACATCCTCACCGCGAGGTAGGGGTTTGGGAACCACCAGGGGTTTGGAAACAGGGTTTTGGAAACAGGGGTTTGGAAACAGGGGTTTGGAAACAGGGGTTTGGAAACAGGGGTTTGGAAACAGGGGTTTGGAAACCAAACCCCTACGTCGATGCTTAAATTCGGAAACTGTAATGGAGAAATCCGATCATTTTCCACCAGGATTATCTCTCGTTGATACCCTTGTGGAGTCGGTTCTCGAAAAACGTGCAGTTGACGTTGCTTGAGGTTTAGCACCCAATACTCTTGAATGTCAGAGTTGGCATAATCCTTTGCCTTGATACCGCAGTCTGTATTGAGTGTTCTATCGGCAACTTCAATAATCAGATAGATTTCTGAGGGGTGAGGATGATGATCAAAGTAGCGTAAGACATCGGGCATAACCACCGCCACATCGGGTTCAGGTTCTGAGCGATCGCTTAATGTTACCGGAAGTTGCGTCCTGACTAGCCCTTGTTGTCTTAAGTTATCTTCTAACAGCAATCGGGTTAGGGTAATGGCTGTCGCATGGGGTGTTCCTTGGGGACTCATTTTGCGGATAATCTGTCCGGCTATTAATTCGACGGGTTGATCGGGTGATAAAATGCCCACTTCTGCCATCCGGTGATAGTCTTCAACTGTCCACAGGTGTAGGGGAATTTGGGTTTCGTGTTGGTTGATTGGCATCAGTTTAGTCGCACTTGATTAGGTTAAATTGTAGACGAAGCCTTCTCGTACTCGCATAGGAAAACCTGAAGGGTGAGTAGCGGTAGAGTAGTGGCGTGGCACACCTAATTTGGTGGATTAGAATTGTAGGGGCGCACCGACGTGCGCCCAATTTAACCATCAATCTATTCCACAATCTTAGCTGTGTCAGTCCAGTAAGCTGTCATGCATTTAAATTGGGTATTAGCAGCGAGCAAGATGCTCGCACTACAAGGATTGCGCCATTCTCTATTCCTTGTTCCCCATTCCCCATTCCCTGTTCCCCGTTCTCTCGTCTCATAATTTTATCCGACTACTGAGAGGATAAGATAACAGCTAAACCTGTTTCTTTGCGGGGGTCGATTGAGGTTATGTGGGCAACACTGAGAAAACAACTCTGGCAATGGCGGGGTGTGTTCATTGCGGCTCCCAGTGTAGCCGGAATCGTCATCGGGTTACGTTGGGCGGGATGGCTGCAAGCACTGGAACTCGCCGCCCTGGATCAATTTTTTCGTTGGCGTCCAGCCGAAGCGATTGATTCACGGATTGTGATTGTTGAAATTAATGAGCAAGATATCCAAAAACTCGGCAACTGGCCCCCCTCTGATCAGATACTTGCCCAATTACTAAATAGGCTCAAACAACAACAGCCCAGAGCCATTGGGTTGGATCTATATCGGGATTTGCCCGTAGAACCTGGGCATCAGGAATTGGTCGAAGTTTTTCAATCAACACCAAATTTGATTGGAATTCGGAAGGTAGCCGGAGATGCTGAGGGAACAGCCGTTAATTCTCCGCCAATCCTAAACGAATTGGGTCAGATTGGGGCAAATGATTTGGTGTTAGATAGTGATGGTAAGGTTCGTCGAAGTTTACTGTCTCTGGGAACGCCATCTGGGGACATTATTCCGAGTTTTAGTACGATGTTGGCTTTGACCTATTTAGAGGCGGAAGGGATTACACTTGAGCAAGTCGATGAGGCGGGAACTCAGTATCGCTTGGGTCAAGCTATTTTTAACCGTTTCAATAAACATGATGGGAGCTATGTTCGGACAGATGCAGGTGGATTTCAGATCATCTCTAATTTTCGCAATCTCGGACAAAGGTTTCAGTCGATTTCGTTCACGGATGTTTTAGAGGGAAAAATACCAAACGATTGGGGACGCGAGCAAGTCATTTTAATAGGAATCACGGGTGAAAGTGTCGCCGATAACTTTTTCACACCTTTTAGTCGGGGATTGGTGAATCAAGCAGCAGGGGTGGAAATTCATGCTGATGTCGTGAGTCAGATGCTGAGTGCGGCGTTAGAAGGGCGTCCGCTGATTCAGGTTTGGTCGGAACTCTGGGAGGTTTTGTGGATCATAGCTTGGACGGTAGTCGGGGCAATTTTGACCTGGAGACAGCGTTATCGGGGAAATTTGACTTTTAAGGTGGTAAGTCTTATTTTCGTTGGCGGTGGCTTGGTTGGCGGCTGTTACTGGGCGTTTTTGCAGGGGTGGTGGATTCCCGTGGTTCCGCCGATTCTGGGGTTAACCGGGTCTGCGATCGCGATTATCGGGTATGTGGCTTACAATGCGAGTCAAATGCGCCAGATCTTTGGTCGCTATGTCACTGATGCAGTGGTGGCGAATTTGCTGGAGACGCCTCAAGGATTGCGCTTAGGTGGAGAAAACCACCAGGTTACGGTTCTATTTTCTGATTTAAGAGGATTTTCGGCAATTTCTGAGCGAGTGTCACCGGAGATGGGGGTGAGGGTAATTAACCATTATTTGCAAGTGATGACGGATGTGGTTGATCAGTATCAGGGTGTGATTAATGATTTCATGGGTGATGGGATGCTGATCATATTTGGTGCGCCGATTGAGCGAGAGGACGATTCTCAACGCGCGATCGCTTGTGGGATCGCGATGCAGTTGGCGATGACAGAGGTTAATCAGTACAATAATACCCTAAATTTACCGCCTTTAGAAATGGGCATTGGTATTCATGGGGGGGAGGTGTTAGCCGGGAATATTGGCTCACAAAAACGGGCAAAATATACGGTGATGGGGAGTCCAGTTAATTTAGCGTCTCGGATTGAATCCTATACCGTTGGCGGACAAGTTTTAATTTCTCAGGATTTGCTCAAACAGGTGGGTTCAATTCTTCGGGTGGATGGGGAATTGCACGTTCATCCGAAAGGATTTACTGAACCGATTACGGTTTATGAAATTGGTGGGATTGGCGGGACGTTTAATTTATTTTTGCCGAAAACAGCAATAGATTTTGTTGTGCTGAAAAATAAAATACCCATACAGTATATAGTTTTAACGGGAAAGCATTTAGGACAGGAATTCTGTCAAGGAACAATCGTAAAATTATCAGCGAATGGTGCTGAAATTCACACCCAACGGTCTTTAGAATTGTTGAGTAATCTCAAGATTAATTTAGTGATGGGTACAGAAAAAGCAAAAGGATTGGGGGATATTTACGCGAAAGTCGTTGAAAAATCGGTAGATAGTCCAAATCATTTTGGTATTCGATTTACAGGCATTCCTCCAGAAATAGCAGCTTTACTTTCTTATTTACGTCAGGTTTCCTCAGATTGAAATAATTCATAATGCAGAAGGCAGACGATTTCAAGAGATTTTTTTTCCGGTATAAAGGGAATTAATTCAACAAATTCGATATTATTTCCAATTTTTGTAGGGGCGACCCGCTTGCATCAATGAACAACACTAGTCTATTCAATTAGATTGGGTCGCCCTCTTCTCAACCCACCAAATGATGGCAAAATTGTAGTGGCGTAGGGTGTGTTAGCGCAGCGTAACGCACCATTTATTAACTGAAATTGGTGATCTTTCGGGCGCACTTCAGTCATTGGTGTCAACTTGAGGTGAAAGTTAATGCTGGCAAGGTTTTAAGCTGTGTCTATCTACTCCTCAACATTTTCCCCCTCATCCCCTAACCCCTTCTCCCACCGTGGGGAGAAGGGGGATCGGATGCTCTTGCTCCCCTCTCCCCGGCGTGGGAGAGGGGCTGGGGGCTCACAAGGGTAGGTTTTTTAAGATGGGGGTTTAGGCTAGACTTGGAAGACAGGTAGACCATCACTTCGACTTCGCTCAGCGACCGTAGACAAGGAAGAGTGAGAACGAAAAATAGGGCGTTTCGGCTTTTAGAAGTTAGTTTGACCGAACCGAATTCTGTACGGTTTTTCCCCCTTGTCTTCTTTCCTTCCTTGTCCTCCTTGTCTTGTCCCAACCATAAAATAAAAAACCTACACCTGTCAGGGGGCTGGGGGTGAGGGGTTGAGCTTAAGTTGACACCAATGCACGTCAGTGCGCCCCTACGGTTGCCGTAATTCTATTTAATCAAATTTCGTGTATCAATCTACTGTACTTTATTACAGCGCTTTGCGCTCTCCATAAAGTACAGTAGATCAAAGTCCCCCTTTTTAAGGGGGATTTAGGGGGATCGACAATGTACCGCATAGCAGCGCAAACTGCTGTATAATTACGAATGCGATACCCGAATAGGTGGGTTAAAGAAAGAATCAGCAATCTTATCATTTGTAGAGACGTTCTATAGAACCTCTCTACTGGGACGCCGTTCCCGTAACCTGACAATTGACTGAATTTTGCCAACCGTCGTGAGGTGTTCCATTAGGAACATAAGCCGTCAACACCACATTTCCTTCGGCATCAATAATCCAACCTTGGGCTTCGATAATCTGTTTGGGAGGATGGGAAATAGAAGAATTATTCCCGTCTGCTTGTTTTTCTATTTCCTCATATTGTTCCCTGGCTATCACTGTGCCAAAATCATCTTGTACCAAATCAGGACTGAATAAATCTGTGGGGTTTTGAGGTAAACCACCTCGTCCAGTGACAGTAAATTGACTCTGACGATTACTAGCTGCACAGGTTCGGTTAATTTGTCCTGAGGGGTCAACCAAAGTGCTGGGGCTGAAGGGGTGACAAGCAGCTCAAAAGCTTGACAGGAAAAGCGTTTCACCCCTCTTCCCCTCAAAAAGAATGTAAGTTATTGACAGGCTTATTGAGAATGAATGCGTGAATGAGAATGATAATCATCTAGGTGACTCACAGCGAGTCTGTTGGTTATTTTTAATCCTTAAATGTTCCCCCAAAGCAGCACCCAGCAAGGGTCACAGGGTTTTGGTGTCGGCGTGCGATACGTGAGAGCCGTCAAG
>NZ_JAVJQP010000052.1:0-17603 GCF_040218875.1 Coleofasciculus sp. D1-CHI-01 | reverse complement strand
AACCCTTAAGTAGCAAAGGCTCTAACAGAATCAAAAGCCTGTTTTATTAGAATTGCTTTTTTTAATCTCCATGATTCTTGCGTAGCAAGGATTATGGAGATTATTTTTTAGTATTTTATCATAGCTAGTCTAAAAGAGCCGGAAATATTTGAAGGTGTTCATCGCAGCTTCAAATTTGTTATTTTGACGTTTGAGAAGAATGGCATCACTCAAGAATTTCCAGCAAAATTTATGCGTCATGATGTACAAGAACTTTCAAATTTTCCTGATCATGACAGTCTCTACATTAATGTTAATCTAGTACACAGCCTTTCTCCTGATTCCCTCTCAGTGATGGAGTTTAAGAATGAGACAGACATTCGTATTGCCCAAAAGATGAGCAAGTTTCCCTTACTGGGGGCAAATATTCAAGGCAAGTGGAATCTGAAATTAACTTCAGAATTTCACATGACGAATGATAGCCATTTATTTTATCAAGATTTTCAGCTTGGAAGATTACCGCTGTTTGAAGGTAAAGTAATTCATCAATTTACCCATCAATGGGGGCAACCCAAGTATTGGCTTGAAGAAGAAGAAGCGCGTAAAGCTTTATTGAGAAAGCTAGAAGATAATGGACAAATATTAAATTATCAAAAATATAGATTGGCATTCCGTGAGATTGCAAGAACCACGGATATAAGAAGTTTAATCGCTACTGTACTTCCAAAATTCATTTTTGCCAACCATAAATTAATGTTATCTGATTTGGATAAATCTCATGTCACCAATCAAGAACTTTTAGTAATATGCGGTTTATTGAATTCTTTCATATTTGATTTTCTGCTTCGTCAGCGGGTTACAACATCTATTTCAATGTTCATGTTTTATCAACTCCCTGTCCCCCGTCTCACGGAAGGAGAACCCTACTTCAACGAAATAGTAGAACACGCCGCCAAACTCATCTGCACCACTCCAGAATTCGATGATTTAGCTCAAGAAGTCGGACTCGGTTCCCATAAAAACGGCGTCACCGACGAAACTGAACGCGCCAAACTTCGCGCCGAACTCGATGGTATGATTGCCCACCTCTACAACTTAACCGAAGCCGAATTTAAACACATTCTCAGCACCTTTCCCATCGTTCCCGAAGAAACCAAACAAGCCGCCCTAGACGCCTACAAAACCTTTACCCCCCTAACTGGTGACGCAGAAATTATTGACCTCATCAACCAAGGCGAAAGCACCGAATTAGAATTCAAATCTTCCGCCCGTTGGGATATGCGGGAAAATAAGAAAAATAAGGCGATGGAACAGGTTATCCTGAAAACTGTTGCAGCTTTCTTAAACACCCATCACGGGGGGACATTATTAATCGGCGTCAACGATGAAGGCGAAGTCATCGGCTTAAACCACGACTACCAAACCGTAAAAAAGAAAAACCGTGATGGCTATGAACTCTTTTTAACCAACGACTTATTATTAAAAGAACTGGGTAAAGACATCGCCCCCTACATTCATATCACTTTCCACGAAATCGAGGGTAAAGACGTTTGTCGGATTAGCCTTGACCCCTCCCCGCGTCCCGTCTATGTTAAACTCAAAGATGCTAAAAGCGGTCAAACCAAAGAATGTCTGTTTATCAGAACTGGCAATTTAACCAGCCAACTGGATAGCCCTAGCGAAATTCTCAATTATTGTCAAAATCGCTGGAATTAATATAGCATTTCCAAAGCGGGTGAGGAACATGGAAAAGGGCGCAAGCCTTGCGCCCCTACAATACAATATGATCTCTATTTACTAAACAGCGAAAAAGTCACCGCCTTGTCTCAAATCCGCTCAAACCTTCCGGTTCTTCATACTCCACCGCCACATCTTTCACCACAGCAGCAGAAGGACCCTTATGACACCAATTAATCATTTCCTCAACTCCTGATTTATTTCCTTCAAATACCGCTTCTACTCGACCATCGGACAAATTTCGCACCCAACCAGTTACACCCCATCGATGGGCTTCACTGACGGTTGAAAAACGATAGCCAACGCCTTGAACTTGTCCAGAAATGAAAACGTGGGCGCGGATTTGTTCCTGTGATTGATTCGGCATTTTATTTTAACTTCGGTTGAATACTTACAGAAAAACAAGGCATAAGCTAAGCTATTCGGCATTTAAACTTTAATGTCAATAATGGCAAAATCCTTGTATGTAGTGCGAGCATCTTGCTCGCTACTAATACCCAATTTAAATGCATAACAGCTTAGAAGACAGATTGCAGAAGAAAATCATATATAGCAATAGACATATCGATTAGGACGTTCGGCACCATTGTAGAGACGTTGCATGCAACGTCTCTACATAAATGATGTGTCCTAACAGCCATGGCGGTTGCTATAACACTTATCGGTGAGCTAGGGCGGGTTTTGTTGTTCAGTTATTTCACCAATAGCTGACTGTTTGCAGAAGTGAGCTAGGGCGGGTTTTGTTGTTCAGTTATTTCACCAATAGCTGACTGTAGTTCCTAAACCCGCCCCTACAATTGTGACTAAACCCGCCCCTACAATTGACTTATGATTTATAAATTTAACATTTATCCTTTGCTTTTGTTCAGCTTTGTTGTAATTCTTCCTGAAGAATTCGCTGATAAATCCCCGGTAAATATCGAGACATTGAATTCGTTTCAATACCATAACCCAGACTTGTCCAGGTTCCCGACAATCGCCGCAATACTGTATCCACTTTACCTTGGCGCAATTGTTGGGAAATATCCATTCCCCACGCTTGCGGATCACTCAGCCAAGCATAAACGACCGCATCCTGATATTGTGGCTCAAAGCTATAGTTACTCCACCAAAATAGTTGCCAAGGCTGAGGATGATAACGTCTGGCTTTGTTATACCAAGTTGTGTTAATAAACTGATATCGTCCGGCGGCGGTGGTACAATTACCCACATTGGGACCTGCGACAATCGGCACACAGCGGTTAGGATGATCGGTCAAATCCCAGACATGTTCTCCTCCATACAAGACCGAATAAGGTTGAGACACATTTGCCTCACTTGCGGAAATTGTTCGCATCAGCGCCCGAATATAAGGATCACCGCCTCGCATGACTAACGGTTGAGTCCCCTTTTCACCTCTGGAATTATTAAAACTCCATTCCCCTCGTTGATATGCTTCACGCAGTTCGAGGAATAGGATCATTAAAATAAGGATATTAATCCATTTAATTAGACGTTTCATAACATAAGGCTTAAAATTCGCTCCCATAGACGGTAGAGACGCTGCATGGAACGTCTCTACGGTTGGATTAGGCAACATTGGCGAATAGTTCTTGCCAACTGCGATCGCTCGCTTCTGGACGGGCAATCACTTCTACAATCTTATTACGTGCCTCGTCTTGAAAGAGCGCCTCGACGCAAACCTGTGCCACTTTCGTGCGGGGGATACTCCCATCAAATAGTGTATCTGCTGATGACATGACCACAGGATCAGGCGTATCTTCGTTTTTCAGCCCCCCAGGTCGGACAATGGTATAAGTTAAGCCACTTTTCTGGAGGTACTCCTCAGCCTGCTTTTTCCAAACCAAAATTAACCAAAACAAATTTAGGGGATGTAACAGTTGAGAGACGCAAAGTGAAGAAACCATGACAAAATGCTCAATACCCTTGGCTTTGGCAATATCGATCAGGTTCTTCGTCCCCTCATAGTCCACTTGGTAAGGTTCCGTGGGGTTAAAGCTGGGTGTAGCACCTGTGGCACAAAAAACCACGGTGCTATCTCCCACAGCAGCGCTGAGACTCTCAGGCTTCAATACATCCCCAACGACTAACTCGGCTTCAGGGGGCAAAATTTCCTGCCCTTTCTCCAAGTTACGCACCAAAGCGCGGACGGGGATATTGCGTTTGACCAGTTCATTGACGATTCGGCGTCCTGTTTGACCTGTCGCTCCGGCGACCAATGCTTTCATCTAAAAATTTCCTTCAACAGTGAGAGTTGACGGCAAGATACACAAGTTATGCTGTAAAGAGCCAGTATTTTTTGATTCGATTCCTTAACATTCTCTTTTCAATTCTATAAATTATCAATGAAGTTTTACCAGATGTGCAGATTTATACCGTAAATTCGTGAAGATGAAAGAGAGAATGAACAACTGCCAGTGGGCATCCTAGCAATAGGCACCAACCCGAACTGACACCGTGGAGCAATTATGCAGTCCCAATTCCTTAACCAGCAACCCATCACAATCGAGCCAGTGCATCTAGATACCCAATCGACTTTTACCGAGCCTGAGAGAGACGAGTCCCAATCATGCCAATTAGCGCCTGAGTTGACTCAGTTTTACGGTCACTTCCAAAATGGTGTAGAGATGTATGCCGAACCGGAACGAGTAACGGCTTATCTGGATACTCACCAAGAATGGTTTCGTGACTGCGCCCAGCCGATGAAGGCTGAACCGATTGGAGCCAATGGTTATGCTTTAGCGATTGGGCGTTTTGGGTCATTCGGCTACGAAGTTGAGCCAAAAATTGGGCTAGAACTACTTCCGCGCCAGGATGGGATCTATAAGATTCAGACGATCCCCGTCCCCGATTACAATCCTCCTGGCTATGAGGTTGACTTTCAGGCGACTCAAGGGTTTGTGCCGATTCCAACTCACGAGTATTTTTCTGAGCAACAGCTTAAGGGACTAGAACTTCCCCCCACTATTACCCGTATCGAGTGGGAGCTTGATTTAAGCGTTGGTGTACGGTTTCCTAAGTTTATCCACAAGTTACCCCAGTCTTTGATTCAGAGTACAGGCGATCGCCTGTTGCAGCAAATTGTCCGCCAAGTGTCTCGCCGCCTAAGTCACAAAGTACAGGAAGACTTTCACAACCGGATGAATATCGCGATCCCCAAAAAATTAAAGCGACGTTGACGTCACTTGTCATTTGTCATTCGTCATTCGTCATTCGTCATTCGTCATTCGTCAAGTCGGGGCGGGTTTAGTTACATCTGGGTGTAACCGAAAAGATAGTAGTGAAACCCGCCCCTACATAATTTCCTCCAGCTCCCCCATCTCCCCCAGCTCCCCCAGCTTCCCCAGCTTCCCCAGCTTCCCCAGCTTCCCCAGCTTCCCCAGCTTCCCCAGCTCCCCCGGCTCCCCCAGCTTCCCCGGCTCCCCCAGCTTCCCCGGCTCCCCCAGCTTCCCCAGCTTCCCCAGCTTCCTCATCCCCCCTGGGTGGCGATAAATTCCCGTAGCCGCAGCAAATTCAAGGTTTGACCGAGATTTAACGGCAACATAGATACGCCTTCTAAACGAGACTGTACCCATCCTTCACCCCAACACCATTCGTGATAGCCATCGATTCCCTGGCTCAATAGCAGTCGTAACCCGTAAGACTCAGCTACCTCTACCTGATGTTGGATAGCAACCGGACCAATCCAACTGGTAAAGGTTACTCCGGAATAGAGTTGTTCGGGTAATCCAGGGGAAAGGCGTTGAGTCGGTAACCACTGGCGCAACTTCTCTGAATGCAGCAGACTGTCTCGGATAACAGTATGGGGAGCTTCGAGTTCAATGCGGAGGTGACTTTGTTGAAAGGTTCCCAACATAATCTGTGTCCAAAAACAATAGGTCTGTTGCTCAAGAGTGTAACTCTCGATATTACATTATATTAATCCTTTTAATCGTTGTCGCCAGGGAAGGTACACTCGCGAATCCATCACCGACTATCAACGGTGCGATCGCGCTTTATGCCAACGACCCAACCTAAAATAAAAAGGGAGTATGTAAAGAAGTGTAAGGTTTATCCATGGCTGATCAGTTAATTCGCGCCACAGCAGCAGAAGGGGGTATCCGAGCCGTCGGTGTGATTACCACGCGCCTCACCGAAGAAGCCCGCCAGCGCCATCAGCTTTCTTATGTGGCAACGGCTGCCCTAGGGCGCACAATGTCATCTGGCTTATTGTTGGCGTCTAATATGAAGCGGGAAGGGTCAAGGGTGAATATTCGGGTCAAGGGAAAGGGTCTCTTGGGTGGAATTTTGGTTGATGCGGGCTTAGATGGTACGGTTAGAGGGTATGTGGATAACCCTGCCATTGAACTACCGCCCAACGAATCTGGCAAACTCGATGTTGGCGGTGCAGTTGGGCGTGACGGTTATCTGTATGTGATCCGAGATGTGGGATATGGCTATCCCTATTCCAGTACAGTAGAACTGGTGTCGGGAGAAATTGGCGATGACATTGCTCATTACCTGCTCACATCTGAACAAACCCCATCAGCACTGATTGTGGGTGTATTTGTCGGCGCTGATGGCGTAACTGCATCGGGAGGGCTATTAATCCAAATCTTACCGAAAGCAGCTAGAGACGAGTCTTTAGTGCAGATTTTGGAATCTCGCATCGCCAAGCTATCCGGATTCACACCCCTGTTGCAGGAAGGTAAAACGTTACCGGCTATATTTGAACAGATATTGGGTGATTTGGGTTTGGTGATTCTGCCCGAAATCCAAATGGTACGGTTTGACTGCGGTTGCTCGTTTGATCGCGTTTTAGGAGCGCTGAAGATGCTAGGTGAAGCCGAACTTCGGGATATGATTGAAAAAGACGAAGGCGCTGAAGCAACTTGCCACTTCTGTGGGGAAGTTTACCAAGCGAGTGGCGATGAACTGGCTCAACTGATTCAGGATTTAAAAGCTGAGTCCGTTTAATCGAGATTGAGTTAGGGGAATTGGGAATGGGAAAGGTAAGAGTTGATTGGCTCTAGTCTGCCTTTATAGATAGGAACACCAATTTGGGTAGTTTTCTCCCTGGGAGGTATGGCGTTAGTGATTAGATATAAGAGCAATCATTCTCATCTTAAGGGCAATTGTCCTAACTCCCATTCCCGATCAAGTCTCAGGGAGAATATAGCGTTTTCTGTCTAACGAGAGTAGTATTGCAACAACTGAGGGTGCTATAAAACCCACAGCATTAGGCTTAGCGAGTGGTGGAGTGAGTTATGACTAAAAATCGAAAAATGCCCGATCATTGGTATGCTACTCGGTCTTCCCAATCCAGTTGGAGCCAGGATTGGCAACACCAGAGGAATGCTGTTGATCCTCATCGGGTCGGACATTCAACCTCTCATCGTCAAGCCACTCCCCAACCAGTGACGACGAAGCCAGCCCCACCCTCTCCTCAACAGCCGAAAGAACCAAAACGACGCTTTACATTCGGTTGGGCATTTTGGGTAGTGGTGATTATGGTGGTTTCAGGGGGGATGGGATTTGCCTCTGTTGCCCTTTTGCTGAAGCTACCAGCCGTGCCAAATTGTCCCTCAATTTTTTGGCCCACAGCTTCGGCATCGGTACGTATCTATTGCGCCCAGCTTGCGGCAAATAAACGCACCACCAAGGATTTGTTAGAAGCGATCGCACTCATCGATGCTTTACCGAAAGACCACCCCTTGCGCCCGGAAATTAATCGCCATATCGAAGAGTGGTCTGTCGAGATTTTAGCCATTGGCGAAGAAAAGTTTCAAGCCGGTCAGCTAGAGGAAGCGATTGAGATTGCCAACCGGATTCCTAGAGATGTTCCGGCGTTTACGCTAGTCAAAGAACAAATTAAGGCATGGGAAACGCTGTGGAAAAAGGCTTCAGGGATTTATGAACAAGCCGAGGAACAGCTGAGACAGTCTAATTGGACATTAGCATTTCGCGAAGCGGTCAAGCTGACAACGATAGATAATCAGTATTGGGCAGCTGTCAAGTACAACCAACTCGTGGATCTGATTCAAATTGGACGAGACGATAGTCAGAAGCTGGATGAAGCTTATAAGCTAAGTAAAAGTGGTCGCGTCGATGATATTTTAAAGGCGATTGAAGCAGCCGAGAAAATCACGCCCAAGAGTTTTGCCTACAAAGAAGCTCAAGATTTAATTGCCGAGAGTGGGAATAAATTACTCAAACTAGCGACAAGCCGCTTAGAACAACGGAACTGGCAAGGGGTGTTAGAGATTGCCAATAAGTTACCCGCTAGCGTGAAATTACCAGACGTTAAGGCAGATTTAATTGACTTAGCCAATGCCATATCCCGTGCTGAATCGGGAAGCAGTGGGGATTTGGAAATCGCGATCGCGTCGGTTCAGAAATTGGGTGCTGATCGTCCTCTATATGATGAAGGTCAGGAATTAATTGATCGATGGCAACGGGAAATTGAGGACGTGGCTCGACTGGAACGGGCGCGGACGTTTGCCAGTTCGGGGCTAGTGAGTGATTTGCAGATCGCGATCGCAGAAGCCAAACTGATTCCCAACCGTAATCCCCGCTACCAGGAAGCGAGGGCGGAGATTAGCCAATGGACTCGTCAGATCCAAACCATAGAAGATCAGCCCTATCTGGATCGCGCCACCCAACTTGCCAGCTTTGGCGGAGTCCAATCCTTACGAGAAGCCATCCAAGAAGCCCGTCGGATTGTCCCCAATCGCGCTCTTTACTCAGAAGCACAGAGTAAGATCAAAGACTGGACGCGCACGGTTCAACGCCTAGAAGACCAACCCTATCTTGATCAAGCTCGTACCCTTGCCAATTCCGGCAATCTTTCGGCTGCGATCGCGGCGGCTGAACAAATCAAATCCGGACGGGTACTCTATGGGGAAGCACAAAGCCTCGTTAAGGGCTGGAAAACAGAAGTTTTGGGACAACAGCGCTTGCAACAAGCCTATCAAGCTGCCACTCCCGGTACCCCCGACGCCATTGTGGAGGCAATTCGTTTAGCCAGACAAGTTCCCAGTTCCGCCAAGGTTAGAGGTGATGCCGTCTCGGCGGTTAATCGCTGGAGTTATCAACTGTTGGCTCTGGCTCAAGATCGAGCTGCTATTAGCTTAACTGAAGCGATTCGACTGGCGAAAATGATTCCTTCGGGAACTGAAGCCTATAATGCGGCTCAAGTGCAAATTCAAGGCTGGCAAAAGATTTTAGAACCGCCTCCTCCTCTTATCGTGGTTCCTCCGAGTACAGATGCTCAACCTGCACTCGAACCACCAGAACATGAATTGCCTCTGGATAATAATTAAGCGGTTTAATATTCTGGGCGCAAGAAAGCATGAAAAAACAAAGAAAGAGTTAGAGCAAGAAATTGCGGGGCTTCCGAACCAGGTAAATTCCGACTTATTCAGCAGCTCCTAAGTAGGTGGACACAATTAAAGTGAACGGTGGAGAACTCGCTCCCTTGAGAAGCAAGCTACGTCCTTTGTAAGGGTTTGAGGACTATTTACAAAACTTGTCGGAGCGTGCTGTTTTCTTTTGTCCAACTACTTAGAATATTAATTAGAGGTAGATAAAAATACTGATATTGGGGGTGGGTGCAATGGGACAAATGCCTCAAACCAAATCGGGTAGGGAATGGCAGAGTCTAGGGCGTTGGTGTGCGATCGCGTCTTGTTCTCTGGTGGGGGCAATCCTTGGCACTGGGGTTATTTTATCCCCAGCATCCCTGAATGCACAACCGATTACTCCTGCGGCTGATGAGACGGGAACGGTGGTGACACCGAATGGGACTCAACTGGATATTACAGGGGGTCGTTTGTCAAGGGATGACGCGAATTTATTTCATAGTTTTGAGGACTTTGGATTAGATGCGGGTCAAATTGCTAACTTTTTATCGAATCCTAAGATTAGGAATATTTTCGGGCGGGTGGTTGGCGGTGATGCTTCAATTATTAACGGGTTGATTCAGGTAACTAACGGCAATTCTAATTTATTTCTGATGAATCCGGCGGGGATTGTGTTTGGGGAAAATGCGCGGTTGAATGTCCCAGCAGATTTTACAGCGACAACAGCCACAGGGATTGGTTTTGGTGAGGGGAATTGGTTTAATGCGTTTGGTGGGAATGAGTATCAGGATTTAGTCGGAAATCCCAGTGGTTTTGCTTTTGATTTGGCGCAACCCGGAAGCGTGATTAATGCGGGGAATTTGGCGGTAACTGAAGGGCATAATTTAACGCTAATGGGAGGTACTGTTATCAGCACCGGGGAATTGGCTGTACCGGGAGGAAATCTGACAATTGCGGCGGTTCCGGGGGAAAGTTTGGTGAGGATTAGTCAACCGGGACAATTATTGAGTTTGGAAATAGCACCGCCACGGGATAGCGAGGGAATATTGCTTCCAGTTGCGCCATTGGATTTAGCAACATTGTTAACGGGGAGTGATGAAACAGGGGAGACAGGGTTAAGTGTTAATCCCGATAATACGGTACAGTTAACCGAGTCTGGCGCGACTATACCAAATGAAGGAGGAATAGCGATCGCTTCTGGCACTCTTGATACATCTAATGTAGGGGCGCAAGGCTTTGCGCCCTCACCACGTATTGGCGGTGAGATTAATGTTTTAGGTAATAAGGTAGGACTCTTTAATGCCAATATTAATGTTTCTGGTACTGACGGTGGCGGGATTGTAAGAATTGGTGGCGATTATCAGGGACAAGGTACGGTTCCGAATGCCTTACGCACATTTGTCAGCAGAGATTCGGTAATTAATGCTGACAGTTTACTCAATGGAGATGGCGGTCGTGTTATTGTCTGGTCTGATGAAGTAACTGGATTTTATGGGAATATTAGCGCTCGTGGAGGGAGCGAGTTAGGAAATGGGGGTTTTGTTGAGGTATCAGGAAAGGAATCGTTAGCCTTTAGCGGCATGGCTGATGTAACTGCGACAAATGGTAAAGATGGAACAATACTTCTTGATCCGAGGGATATTATTATTGAACCTGATGATGGGCTAGTTGATGATAATACTCAGGTAGCCGATAGTGAAATTCTCTTGGCTGATGGCGGTGCAACCACTGACTTTTTAGTTGATGACACAGCACTCACTGCCTTAACTGGAAATATTCTTCTTCAAGCACAGCGAGATATTATTGCGCTTGAGGATGCAGACTTGAATTTTGTCAATCAAAGCTCAGGTACTACCGTTACGTTGGAAGCCAGCAGGGACATTAAACTCAATGAAGGAATAACAACTAATGGTGGTTCTATTGATTTGAAAGCAGGACAGAATATTTCTATACAAAGTCTTCAGCTAGCATTAGGTTTTTTTACAGGTATTGATATACCGACTGATGTAGGATCTATCACTCTTAATGCAAATGGTGATATCACCGCTACAAGCATTAGCTCAGGCGTACTTCCTGGGGGGATTACAGGTAAAAAAATTACTATTATAAGCAGTAAAGGAACAATTAATGTTAGTGATTTTCACTCTGCTGGATCAGGCGATTTGACTCTTACAGCGGCTGGTGACATTGTAATAACAGGCAATATTTTGAAAGGGACTAATGGGGGAAATGTTGCTGGTGGTGATATTATCATTACCAGTTTTGAAGGTAAAGTTGACACTTCTGCGGCATTAATTCAATTAGGTGCTGCCTTTAGAGTAAATGGTGGGGATCTAACTATTACAGCCGCTAGCGATATTACAACAGGTGAAATCTTCGTAAATGATCAAGGCGGTATTACCCTTAACAGTGGCGGAGCTATTAACACAACTTTAGGTACTATAACAACAGCAAATATTGGTGCTGGTGGTGATGTTTTTCTCTATGCTGCTGGCGACATTAAAACCGCTGGGATCAATACGTCTGCTAACATGGGCGGAGATATAATCCTCACCAGTGGTGGAACAATTGATGCCACAGCAGGTATTTTAAATGCGGCGGGTGGTGAAAATGGCGGTAACATCACACTCAAAGCACCCCGCGATATTTCCACAGGTGAAATCACCTCATTCTTGAGTGGTTTTAGTGGCAATAGTGGCAACATCAGTATTACTAGCGAAAATGGCAATATCGATACCAGCCAAGGCGCACTCATTACCGCATCAGCATTTGGCACTGGCGGTGATATCACCCTTGACGCAGCAGATAGCATTACCGCCGCTCAAATTGATGCCTTTTCTGAAACGAGTACAGGTGGAGAAATCCAACTCACTGCAAATAACGTCATTACTCTCGGAGGTGATATTGCAACAAACCAAAATAACCTTATTTTTAACGGTTCAGTTATCCTCGCTGACGATATTTCTATCACCCTATCGGGTATTGGTGACATTACCTTCCACGACACCATTGATGGAACTCAAAACCTCACCCTACAAACGGAAAACGGTATTATTGAATTTAACGATATTATCGGTGGCTCAACCCCTCTCAACAATTTAATCGTTCAAGGCAATATTACTGATAACCCAATCGGAGTCAATATCACAGCTATCAATAACATTATTACCGATAATCTCACCTCACCCACAGGCATTTCTTTTACCAGTACCCGTGGACAAATCAAAACCGGAGATTTAACGTCACC
This sequence comes from Coleofasciculus sp. D1-CHI-01, assembly GCF_040218875.1. Taxonomy (NCBI): domain Bacteria; kingdom Bacillati; phylum Cyanobacteriota; class Cyanophyceae; order Coleofasciculales; family Coleofasciculaceae; genus Coleofasciculus; species Coleofasciculus sp. D1-CHI-01. The sequence goes on along the minus strand of NZ_JAVJQP010000052.1, from coordinate 5,300 downwards.
CGCAGGTATTTCCCTTACCAGCAATAGCGGACAAATTGAAACAGGTATTCTTGATTCTTCTCACCTTAGCGATGGTGGTGATATTACTCTCAACGCCCGTGGTAATATTCAAGTTAGCCAAATTAACGCTCAAAGTCTGGGTGATGGTAGCGGTGGAGATGTCGATATTACCACCCCCAGTTATTTCCAAGCCACCGACTCCTTCATCGACCAAAATAACATCAACGCCAGTATTTCTGTCGCTGGGGGTGACAACGGTGGAACCATTATTATTCGCCACGGCGGAGACGGTGATATTCCCTTTATTGTCGGAAATTCTGATATCAATGGCACAGCAGCCGCGATTACCAGAGGCGATGATGCGGGGATACAGACAATTGAACCTACTAGAGACTATTTCTTCACCCATAAACGAGATAGAAATCGGATTCAAATTATATCAATTCTGGGCGCTGTACCTCTACCACCAACGCCCATCCCTGTGCCAGAACCAACACCCAAACTAAACTTAGATCAAAATCCCATTGAGTCGTTAGCCCTTCGGGTTGGGGATACGTTAGACGCCGCTACTACGATTAACCAAGACCCAGAAACCGGAAACTACAATATTAGCTGGAGATTTCCTGGCGAACAACCTATTAATCTCAATGTTAACAACCCCCTCCCGCCACTCGAAGTTATCCCCCAAGATGATGTTGTCGCTGAAATCGACCAACTTTTTGAAGATGAATTTGAAGACTACTTTGGCGAAGACTTAACCAATGCCAACGTCACCGCCGAAAACTTACGGGAAACCCTGAAAACCATCGAACAGCAAACCGGAAAACGTGCGGTTGTCATCTATGCCCGTCATCTGCCAGAAGGATTGGAATTGGTATTAGTTTTACCGGAAGACAATTATATCCGTAAACTGGTTCCCGCCGCTAATATTACCACCCTAAACAGTACCGTTAAGGAATTTCAGAAGAGGGTTACGGATATTACCGAATCCCGTGGCTACCTCCCCGCCGCCCAACAGCTTTATCAATGGTTAATCGCCCCCCTGGAATCCGACTTAGACGCCTTAGATATTGATACGCTTATCTTCTGTATGGATGCGGGATTAAGTCAACTTCCGATGGCGGCGTTACACGATGGCAAGCAATTTATGATTGAAAACTATAGCATTGGTTCCATTCCCAGTATTAGCCTCACCAACACCCGCTATAAACCCGTTAAAGATGCCCAAATTCTCGCCATGGGCGCGACTGAATTTTCGGATTTAAGCGCATTACCCACAGTCGCCACCGAATTAAAGATTATCACCCAAACCTTGTGGACAGGGGAATCCTTCCTCAACGAAGAATTTACCCTCAACAATCTGAAAACCGAAAGTCGCCGCCAACCTTTTGAGATTATCCATCTCGCCACCCATGCTGAATTTAATGATGGTAATCCGAGTAATTCTTATATTCAATTGTGGGATACGAAACTGAGACTCAATCAAGTGCGCCAACTGGAATGGTATTTACCCCCGCCTATCGAATTATTAGTCCTCTCAGCCTGTCAAACCGCCCTGGGAAGTATTGAAGCTGAATTAGGATTTGCGGGGTTAGCGGTACAAACTGGCGTCAAGTCGGCGGTAGCTAGTCTGTGGTATGTGGGCGATGAAGCGACGCTGAGTTTAATGAGTGGATTCTATAATCAATTACGCCTACCGGATATCACGATTAAAGCCGAAGCCTTGCGTCAGGCGCAACTGGCGATGTTAAGGGAACAGGTGTATTTTGAAGGAGGGAAATTAACCGGAATTGAGGCGTTAGAGGTTGAACTTCCTGGATTGGGAAGTCGGGCAAATCAACGGTTATCCCATCCTTATTATTGGGCAGGATTCACGATTATTGGGAGTCCGTGGTAGATGGATGATCAGATAATATCAAACTGTAGGGGCGGGTTTAGGGACTAATGTAGGGGCGGGTTTAGGGACGAATGTAGGGGCGGGTTTAGGGACTAAATTCAGCTATTCACCGATAACTGAAAAGCAAAACCCGCCCTATCTCACCGATAACGGAACTTCACCCTCATCCCCTAACCCCTTCTCCCATCAAGGGAGAAGGGGAACAATTTCATGATTATTCAGCCGGGTTAACAAACAGATCAACAATTAAATAATATCAAACCGTAGGGGCGGGTTTAGAAATTTAATTAAGGAGATTACCGATAAATTTTGAACAAAACCCGCCCGCCCCAACCCTTGTTCACAAATAATATCCCCAGGATTGGTGGGTTACGGCGGATAGAGAATTAAAGGGTTATTGACATAATTTAATACCGCCTAACCCACCCTACAATTACGGGTGACAAATGAAAGACTTCCTCAAAGTCCCCCTTTTTAAGGGGGATTTAGGGGGATCTCAAGGTTAAGAATTGGTGGGTTACGGCGGATAGAGAACTAAATGGTTATTGACATAATTTAATACCGCCTAACCCACCCTACAATTAGACAAACAAGACAAAACAACCAATGATCAATTAATCATCTATCGCTTCAATGTCACCCGCGATCGCATCGGGTGGCAAATCCTCTAAACCCATTGATTTTAATAGGGTTTCCCAGGTTGAGGGGAGGCGACGAAGCGGGGAGATATCCTGGGGTAGATCATACCATAGATTATGTTCAATTAATAGGTCAATCTGTTGGGATAAAGGGGCTTGCTGTATCTGTGTCTCTAAGTCTTGGTTATCCAGCCGTTTCACCCATCCCTGATGCCAAACGCGATCGCGCATGGATGATCCGGAGGATGTACAATAGAGCATGAGTTTCCAGGTGTAGCGTTGATTTGGGACTAATGGTGGCGCGGTTTTGGGTAAACTGATCTGAATTAAACCGGGGGTTGGGGGAAGGGAAAATTCCTGTCGGTAGATGGTATTTTGCTGTTCGTCTTCTATTGTAAATTTGCCGGAATGGAGGCTACTGGTTTGGTAGGGAATGTAGAACCAAAGGGTAGGATATCCGCTAAGAGTGTAGCCCGAAAATTCCCCATTCGTCAGGGGTAATAAAGGAGTAAAGGGTTGATCTGTTTTCTCACAGGAACCCCGAGTTCCACCGGGTTTTCGTTCTTCGGCGGGTTCGCTGTCTGGTGGGGTTGGTGGATCATTGGTAGGGGATGGGGTTTGATTGATTGGGGTGGAGGTGATCAGAATTAAGCTGAGAATGAGTGGAAGGTTTGGGGAAATCATTGTTTTTTTACTCCGGGTTTGAGGTTGGATAGTTGGGTGTTTTTTTAACGCAGAGGGGCGCAGAGGTTAACGCAGAGGGCGCAGAGGGGTAGGCGTAATTGATGTTCTATTGATGTTGATTGGGGTTGGGTTGATGTTTATGGGGGTTGGTGTTATATAGGTTGGTGTTTCCATAAGAATAGGTGGGTGATTAGATGGGCAAAAATAGAGGGGGTGAGGGGAAGAAAAAAATGAATCGTGATAAAAATAATAAAACTAACTCCCCCAATACTAATTAAAACCATTCCGCTGGCGATTCCTCGATAGATTAAGCGGGAAATGCGCCAGTTGATGAGTCCGGCTGATAACGCCCAAGTTCCAATCCAAATAGTTTCTATCCACCAGGGGGGAAACTGAAGTAGGGGACGTTTATCCGCAACGGCGCTAATCAGTTGACTGATTTTATGGGCGTGAAGGTGTAAGCCGCGAATCTCTTGATTATCTGGCGTTTTAAAGTAATCCTTGACACTGGGATCAGTCACGCCAATTAATATAATTTTGTCTTGAATCAAGTCTGGATTTACTTGATGATTGAGTACCTGAGTCAGGGTTACCGTTGCGGCAATTTTCTCGCTGCGGCGATAGTTGAGCAGGATTTGGTGTCCTTTGACTTGGGATGCGGTATAAAATCCAGGGTTCTGGTTGAGAATGTTGAAGCTAATTTCGCCAATTTGCCATTGTTTGGCGGTAGGAAAGTCAACAGAAAAGCCCTGATTCTGTAAATAACGCAGGGCGATTTGGGAACTAAAGGAATAGTAGGCGGAACAGTTGGAAGGTTGAGGCGGATTCATGGCTAAAAGATGACGGCGGACAATGCTATCGGAATCGGTAATCACATCACTAAATCCTAAACGCTTGTCGGGAATTTCCGGTGGTGGTGAGATACCTTCGGGATCATTCTGATTGGGATGGGTACAAATCGGAATCACGCGATCGCGTGTTTTGAGATACTCAATTAATTCCGCTTGACCTTTGCCTTCAGGTCGGTCACGATAGATATCTAAACCGATAAGTTGGGGCTGATATTGCTCTAAGGTTTGCAATAATTGCCGCATTGTGCGATCATGCAGTGGATATTCGTTGCCTAAATTGGCGATATCCTGGCGAGTCACCTGTACCAGCAATAACCGTTGATCCGGTTCCTCTGGCTGACGCGATCGCCCAAACCAATCAAACGTCTGGAATTCCCAAGATTGCCATACACCCAGCGATCGCATTCCCATTACCAATACCGTTACCCCCACCGTCGCGGCGATTACCCGCCACCGAGGAAGGGATGGCGAGGGAGAGGGAATCGACTGAAGCTGTTGATTCACCCAATGGCGATCAAAAACAGAGGCGTAAATCCGATTCGCCACCTGCAACTGTCCCCCCCGCTTCACCACTAATCCCGATAACTGTAATTGCTGCTGCAAATTATTCTCATCTGCCGGAACTTTCTTCCGTTTTAGTATCCGGTGATACAGCGTTAATAACGGTTGACTATCTTGATATCCAGACAAGACGCGATCGCGAATCGTCCGCAAATGTTCAGGATTATCCTGAGACAGCCAGTTATTGAGAATGTGCGATCGTACCACCTGATCCACAAGGGATTGGGGATTGGAGGAAAATTTGACCCTTCGCTGCGATCGAGGGAAAGAGACGTAGCATGCTACGTCTCTACATGACTGACACACCAACCGACATACCTTTTGCGTCAGAAACGGTTGTCCCCCTGTCCAATTTAATATAGCTTGAAGTACCGCATCAGGATAACGAACCTTTCCCTCTAATCCCCCAACTAAAGGTTTCGCCCTGAAGGGGTGACAAGCAGCTCAAAAGCTTGACAGGAAAAGCGTTTCACCCCTCTTCCCCTCAAAAAGAATGTAAGTTATTGACAGGCTTATTGAGAATGAATACGTGAATGAGAATGATAATCATCTAGGTGACTCACAGCGAGTCTGTTGGTTATTTTTAATCCTTAAATGTTCCCCCAAAGCAGCACCCAGCAAGGGTCACAGGGTTTTGGTGTCGGCGTGCGATACGTGAGAGCCGTCAAG
>NZ_JAVJQP010000028.1:0-108525 GCF_040218875.1 Coleofasciculus sp. D1-CHI-01 | reverse complement strand
TTATCCTTTCGGTTTCACCCGGATGTGATTAAACCCGCCCTGATTCAGGTAGAGGTATTCTGTAGGGGCGGGTTTTACTATTATCCTTTCGGTTTCACCCGGATGGAATTAAACCCGCCCTGATTCAGGTAGAGGTATTCTGTAGGGGCGGGTTTTACTATTATCCTTTCGGTTGCACCCGGATGGAATTAAACCCGCCCAGATTCAGGTAGAGGTATTCTGTAGGGGCGGGTTTTACTATTATCCTTTCGGTTTCACCTAGATGGAATTAAACCCGCCCTGATTCAGGTAGAGGTATTCTGTAGGGGCGGGTTTTACTATTATCCTTTCGGTTTCACCTAGATGGAATTAAACCCGCCCAGATGCTATCGGTAAAGGGCGCACGTCGGTGCGCCCCTACGGTTCCCCGAAATACGCCATATCGGTTGGTAAATACACGCGGGTGGGTTCCTGACTAAATTCGGCTTGGATTAATGCACAGGCTGGGGTAAAAGATGCTGCTTCTATTAGTCGTGTGGGTAAGGCGGAGGCGATTAAGTCAAAGCGTTGGGGTTTGTTGGCTAAATCCGCCCAGTTCAACAGTCCAGTCAGCGATCGCGTTTGCTGTACGATGGTTACGGATTGGGCTAAGGTGAGGCTCATTTTGACTTTGGCGGTGAATTTCCCCAGTCGCAGATACTGGGTGGGGAAGAGGTTCAGTTGCTCATTTTTATGGTAATCCCGCAAATAGTTTACCCCCTGGCTTAAACTATCTCGACAAATTAAATAGCCTGTCGCATTATCCTGGGACATTGCTTTCCCCTGATTCTTGATAACTCCTCCCTGACACCGGGGGCGAAATAGTTTGGCATATCCCCAACTAGGATAACCGGATGACTTTTCTCGCCCTAAATAAAAGGTTTCCCCCATCGTATTAAACTGGGTAATCCGATACCGAGTCACGGGTAAAACTGTGGCGGGTGTGAAATAAAGTCCCGCTTGATTCACCGGGGATAATTGTTCCCGATAGAGGGGTTTTTGCGACGATTGGCGATACTCGGAAACCGCTAATCCCAAGGCATAGGTTAGGGCATAATTATGGATAAACCACCCTGTCTCAAAGACTTTTCCCCGTTCCGTTGTCGCATAGAACAGATAATCCTCAAATTGGAGGCGATAGCGATACACTTCCACTTAATTCCGCCCTCCTGAGTAGGTTCTTGCTGCTGCATCTAAACGGGTGAAGAAGTCTTGACAGGAATCGAGTTGATTATAAATTGAATAGACTTGATTCAGCAATTCCTTAAGTTCCGCCCCTGACATTGCCACACTATGTCCCGGAATTTCTGCCAAAACCTCGGTAAAGACATCCAGAATTGCCCTTTCTGTTCCCTGGGAATTGATAAAATCAGACAGATTTAGGGAATCGGCAATCTGTCCTTGAGGCGCTAATTTATCATAGAGTCGCTGGGTTAAGTCTAAATTTGATAACTTTTCCACCGTCCCGAAACTGATACCCAGAATATGATTGCGAATATACCCCTCCCGATTCGCTTCTGCACCATAACGGGTTGTCTGGAGAATATTGCCTAAAACATAGACGAATTCATCGGTTGTTACATCAACTAAGGTTTCCACACAAGGGAGAAATACCTGGGGAATTAAGGTATCCCGTTCCGCAAACGCTGAACCCGCCACACCGCCTTGGGTTTTATCTTGAATTGCATTCAGTTTAATTTGTTTCTGGAGTTGAGGATATCCCCTTAAGGTAAAGGCGGAATCGGTGAGGAGGCGTGATTTTTGGGACCCTTCGCCTTGAACGGCGGCAAATCCATAGAGGACACAATCGGGACATTCACCACACATTCCTTCCATTAAATAACAGGGTTTGGGCTGTTTAGATTTCTCGCTATCACCGACTAAGCCAAATTGTCGTAATAGGGCTTTGCCTGTACGCCGTTCGGGGGCGATTTGTTTACGTTTAAACATCACTACGCGGTCAACGGTGGTTTGAGCATTTTTACCCCAATAACCGGCTTGTAATTGTTCGGTATCTAGGGCGTCACCTTCGGTGGTGAAGATGGCGTAGGATTTGGTTTCTCGCAGAACTAATATCTGGATGTATTTGTTTTGGCGGAAGTGGGGGATGGATTGATGAAAGTAGCGGGAATACTTGTCTAAGCTGGTTACAGTCATGGGTAATTGTCCTCACGAATGAATAATTTTTTTTTATGTCGGAGTGGTAGGGGCGCAAGGCTTGCGCCCTTGACTTACATGGCTTGCGCCCTTGACTTACATGGGTTGCGCCCTTGACTTACATGGGTTGCGTCCTTGACTTACATGGGTTGCGTCCTTTTATCCTGTTCAGTCGAAACCTGATTAATGATTGCCCCATTTTCCGGGCGACCCGAGTTGATTAAACGGCTGCCAATTGTTGATTGAATTCAGCGGGTCGCCCCTACATCTGATTTTGTCTAATTCCGGGCGACCCGAGTTGATTAAACGGCTGCCAATTGTTGATTGAATTCAGCGGGTCGCCCCTACATCTGATTTAACCTTCCGTTGTTGTTTCTGTTGATTCCATTGCGCCCATTTTGCCGAAAGTTGTTCACTCACATAGAAAAATACTCCATTGGCTAAGTCATTTTCATAGCGACTCAGCCGGGAAAAACTGCGGTGACACCGTTGTTCAAATAAGTCCACGACAATGGTTTGGGCAAATTGACGCGCCCGTTGATTTTTGTCCTCATCTTTAAATATAAAGGGGAAGGAAATCCCGGTATCCAGTCGTTCTAATCGTTTAATTAAGGTTCCGGCAATATGTCCAATCAGTTCTTCCGTTTCTAAGTCCGGCTGACGCGAGACTTTTTTGAGTTCAGTAATCGCGGTTCGATAAATTGTTTCATACCGATTTGCCTTACCCTTGCCATCTTTTGGGGTTCTTGGTAAAAATAACTCCAGGGATTGACTGGCAATGGTTTCGGCTAAGTTTTTTAAGCTCATTCTGTTGGTATTTCCCTCCACAGTTTCAAAGGACTCTAGTAAAATGTGACAAGCTTGTCGAAATACGTCAGGAACATTATGAGTGTTATGGCGATGATAATCGGCAAAAAATCGCGCCCCCGCTAGTTCATTTCGATTCACTTCGGTTAACCGTTGAGCAATGGTACTCTCTTTCTCACTCAGGCTTTCATTGACTACCCACAATGCACAAACTCGATACCAAATTTCATCAATTGGAATCCCTCTTACCTTCAGTTGATTGGATAGGGTTGCAGGGATAGGTTGCTTACTTTTCACGGAATCTGGAAAACCTCTCTCCAAACCTCTCTCCGAACCTCTCCCTAGCCCTCTCCTACAAGGAGAGGGAAGCGGAATATATTTTTTTATTTGGAGAGGCTTTGAATTCTCCCGCTTATCGGTTAAAATTGACCGCAAGGCGGGGTGTTCACTCTCTAAGGCTAAGGCTTCGGTTACTTGGTCTAAATAGGCGACGGGTAAGTAGGGTTTATCGGTTAAATATACCCGCATTCCTAATAAGTCTTGTAAGACTAAGGCGGTCAAAAGTCCCCGCATCCAGAGTTCGGTGGCTTTAATTGATTCACCACTATTATACGCCGAGGCTTCTAGGGTAACTAGGATAAAGTTGCTGGGGAGTTTGGCTGGATTATCAGTGTCATCGTCGGTGTCTAAATCCAGATTATCGCCATCCTCATCATCAAATATACCAAAACTAATAATCCGATCGCCTGCATTCCGTTTCCCTTTTTCTTCTATCCGTTGTGTCTGGCGTGTGGCTTCTTCACTTAATACCTCTACTGTTGTGTCTAACCAGTCTTTTCCTTGTCCTGTATCGGTTAAGTTGTGTTCAGTTAACCAGACTTTAGGAATACTCGGTGTTCCCTTACCATACTGCCGAATTTTAACCGTGGTTCCCCGTTGCAGAATTTGCAGTCTATCTCGCAGTACGTCTAATAGTTCTGGGGTTAATAAGGGATTCGGGAGAATGAAAAAATACAGCCGTTCTGATTTACTAGACTCCGCCCCTGGCGCATACCCTAATCCCGCGAGTTTCCTAACTGTCCATTCCAAATAACATTGGGGACACCAGAGTCGAGAGGTGACATTACGTTTGGGCGTTAAGCGATTGGAAAATTCTTTGAGAGAATCCTCTAAAATATCTTTTTTAATCGTCGCGGCTTTCATCCCTTTGGGAATCACTCGATTACACAGGCTACAGATGGCTTTGGGTGAACCTGTCTTTTTCTTGGCGGTGACGAGGGGTAAGGGATCATCAATTAACTTGTCTGAGTCTATAGACCATGATAGAATTAAAGATTGGTGAATAAAGTTAAATGTATCGTCCTGTAATGCTAATTCATCTTCCACATAATTTAACCGCTTGGTGGGACTATCTAGGGCAATAATCGGAGGGGATAATTGTTGGTGCAATGTATCCAGAATTGTCTCCACGGGCGTCACTAAAGCTGAATCTCCATTCAGGTTAAATTGTGCCAAGTAATGATATGCCATAATCTGGCTAAATTCCGGTGTTCCCGCCCGATTGAAACTAGAGGCAGATTCGGTTAAACTGGTTTGTAAAGAGGGAGACAGTTGTAACTGCTGACTCAGCCAGGAAATCACCTTTACCCAACTCTCATCCGGGGATAAATAAACATCCCGCAATAGGTTCAAAACACCGCCCAAATAACGGTTCACCGCTGCCCATTTTTCAGCAAAATTCGGGTCGCGATCGCGCGTTGGTTCAATGTGAAAGAGTTCCTGAAATTTCTCCTGATCCCCAAAGGCGTCTTTAAAGTAGGAATTAAACCGTTTGTGCAGGATTTCCTGAAACCAACCGGGTTTAACTTTCCCCTGAGAATTAGATTTAAGAAACTCTAACACCTGGGCGGCTGTCCAAAAGGTAAAAACATAGTTCTCAAATCGCTGAGTTTTGCGATTATACTCCGGTTGATTTCCCGGTTTTTCGCCTAACTGTTGCAAGGAATGGTTAAAGGATTGAACCACAGAATTGAGCAACTCATCTCGATTAAAGTCCTGAAGTTCACCCTGACTCAAATACAGCGTCCCATTGGCAAAAAATAAGAGCGGATAGAGATTATACTGAGTTTGTAATGTCTGTGCGATCGCCTGATGGTAAAGATTTGTTGTCAAGCCACGATAATCAGTAATTTTGTGGTAATAAAACTGGAGATGTTTTAACCGCCGCGCCAAGTCTTTCAAGCGATTCTTTAACCCCCTCGTTCCTTCCTCCAGACTTTGAACCGATGCCATGGTATCCGCCAACCGGACTAATTCATACAGTCGCTCATAATCAATCTCCCCCCGACAATGCTTCCTATCGCCATGAGTAGAGTCACTCAAATGTACCATAGCTTCGCGATATTCATAACCATTCAAATCATCCGCACCCAACCAATCCGTTAACCCCACCCGATTAGCAATTGCCAGCATTTGTGCGGGTTGAATCGAGGTATCAGCACGACTCACTTCCCGTACTATCTGCTCATCTTTATGCAAATCATGTAAACTAAATAGCGCACAAACCCGGCGAAACTGGGAAGCGGTGACGGGTTGTGAGAGGAGATGATGGTGATGCAGATAGGTAAGGAGTCGGGATAACGCACTCAACCCGACTAAGACATGGGTTAGCTGCGTGGTGATGAGATAAGGTTCCCCGGTGCGCGAATTGATGAATGGCGTACCATCGGGTTTGGTTCCCCCTTTGGCGAGAGTGCGATGGAATTGCAACCCGGTTCGCAGTTTCGGCGCAATGGCGGGAACGAAGTCTTGGAGAATCGAGGAGAAGTCTGTCATCGGTTCAGATTCAGCAGTAATAGTCTACTCCTTGATTAAATCAATGGGGCTGTAGTGGATTTGACTACAGAACCCAAATCCGATGACAGTATCCTCTTTTGAGGAGGCGATTAAAATCGCTGCTACACACACAAAGTCCGCCTGCGCGGACTGGTTTATAGTCTAAAACGTTGTCTAATGTATTTGGAACCGAACTTGCCTCGACTGATTCAGTCTCGTTAAGTTTCAATCTCCTTTGGAGATCTAATGTATTTGGAACTCTGGGGACAAATGAGATGCGATCGCCTCTTTTAATTCTTCGTTTCAATCTCCTTTGGAGATCTAATGTCATTGGAACCCATCTAGTTGAAGTGACAATTGTACATGATCTTGTTTCAATCTCCTTTGGAGATCTAATGTCATTGGAACGGACAAGCGCTACCTCAAAGAAGAGAAGGAAAGGGAGATACTCGTTTCAATCTCCTTTGGAGATCTAATGTCATTGGAACGGGGATATAGTCACGGGGCGTCAACTGTTCCCCGTGGTTTCAATCTCCTTTGGAGATCTAATGTCATTGGAACATGACCTACCCGACGACTTACGGGCGAAAGTCCATGTTTCAATCTCCTTTGGAGATCTAATGTCATTGGAACCTGCCATTCCAGGCTGGACGGAATTGTTCCCCGTTGTTTCAATCTCCTTTGGAGATCTAATGTCATTGGAACATTAGCCTGATTACCGCTGTTATTCTGGCATTTTTAGCCGTTTCAATCTCCTTTGGAGATCTAATGTCATTGGAACACCGCAGCGTTACCTTGACCAAACAGCACCCAGTCGTTTCAATCTCCTTTGGAGATCTAATGTCATTGGACACGCATGGTCTTAGCGCAACCATCCCAAGCCATCCCCCGTTTCAATCTCCTTTGGAGATCTAATGTCATTGGAACAAGATGCTTGCTCGTCCTGTGGCTGGCTTCCTTCCCGCAGTTTCAATCTCCTTTGGAGATCTAATGTCATTGGAACCTATTATACTAGCCTGTTCCTCTGGCGTTGGCTTGCCAAAGTGTTTCAATCTCCTTTGGAGATCTAATGTCATTGGAACCGGAATGAGTCCGGATAATGAGATAGTCCAAGTCCTGTTTCAATCTCCTTTGGAGATCTAATGTCATTGGAACACAAAGTAAACCCCCCTAGAGTCAGAGTATCTCTCGTTTCAATCTCCTTTGGAGATCTAATGTCATTGGAACAAGCTTTAATCCTTGGGGTCTCAACTTCTTCTAGCGTTTCAATCTCCTTTGGAGATCTAATGTCATTGGAACTAGCTTTTCACCAACGCACCAGGGGGAGGCTCTACGTGTTTCAATCTCCTTTGGAGATCTAATGTCATTGGAACAAGCTTTTGAGTGTTTTGCATCCTTTAACCGTTTGGTTTCAATCTCCTTTGGAGATCTAATGTCATTGGAACGAGCCGATTTTCCCTGGAGGGCGATCGCGATCGCTGTTTCAATCTCCTTTGGAGATCTAATGTCATTGGAACTTTGTCGGAAGATATATTGGCTTATCGCAATATAGTTTCAATCTCCTTTGGAGATCTAATGTCATTGGAACGCCGATCCTCAGAACCCGCTCCCAGAGGTCACTCTAACCACGACTTGCGAGTTAACTGCCTCTGACATCCAATTATACAGCATATCCACCAAAAAACAACAATCCAACATTCTCTCAAAGCCTTACCCAGCAAGCATTACAGATTTTGCGAGACGCTTATTCGAGCCGGAGGGGGGCAAACCCTTATCCGATCAGGGATTCAGCCGCTTTGATCATTCAGCCAAATTCCAGACCCTCGATGACTCGCAAAACCATGATCCTATCGAGGGTTGATGATTAGAATTTGATTCACAGGTAATTTCTAGATATTTCCGGAAAACTACCTCAGATTTATTTTTTCTTCAGACAAAAACTTATGGTTGTATAATAACAGTGTCACATTGAATGGGTGTCAATGTTATTAGGATTCAAAACAGAGCTAAGGCTGAATAACTTGCAGAGGACACTGTTAGCCAAACACGCGGGTACAGCCCGTCACGCCTGGAATTGGGGACTGGGATTAACTAAGCAGATATTAGACCACAATCACGATAACCCATCCGACAAGATTAAGTTTCCCACTGGTATTGACCTCCATAAATGGTTGGTTGCGATGGTGAAGCCCATCTGCCCCTGGTACTACCAGGTGAGTAAATGCGCTCCTCAGTATGCGCTCAGGCAATTGGTTGAGGCTTGGAGGCGAGCATGTAAGAAGACAAGTAAACCTCCACGGTTTAAACGCAAAAGACGGTACGCTATTGAATAACAATAGTTTTGCGATCGCGCCTCCGAACTGACCCACACTCCTTTGTCTCAAGTCTTTAGTGGGTTGCATCAACGACAAAGGACAAAGGACAAAGGACAAATGACAAATGACAAATGACCAATAACAAAGCTTATGGCAGATTCAATTATGGAAAACCGCGACTATACTCTAATCATCGATAAAAGTGGCAGTATGTCAACACCTGACCAACCTGGTGGACAAACCCGTTGGTATACCGCCCAAGAATCAACCCTCGCCCTCGCCCGAAAATGTGAACAGTTTGACCCCGATGGTATCACCGTTTACCTCTTTTCCAGTCGCTTTAAACGCTACGATAGCGTTACCTCAGACAAAGTGGGACAAATCTTCTTAGAAAATGATCCCATGGGGCGGACTGACTTAGCCAGTGTACTTCAGGATGCACTCAATAGCTACTTTCAGCGCAAATCCGCTGGACAAACCAAACCCCAAGGCGAAACCATTTTAGTGATCACCGATGGGGAACCGGATGATCGCAAAGCCGTGATGCGAGTCATTGTGGAAGCATCACGCCACATGGACAAAGATGAAGAATTGGCAATTTCCCTGATTCAAGTGGGTAACGATCCCACAGCCACGCGATTTCTCAAGATTCTCGATGATGAGTTGCAAGGGGCGGGTGCCAAATTTGATATCGTTGACACCGTTACCCTGGATGATATGGCAGATATGACGTTACCTGAAATCTTGTTGAACGCGATTCAGGATTAAACGTTAAGCGGGGTGGGTTTTATAACCTTAACCCCTAAAACCGATGGAACTGACGTAAGACTGGTGGGCGATGCCCACCCTACAGTCTGTTCCCTTGATGAAGAATCAGAGATGTTTGTTATGCCAGATCGAGACTACACCTTAATTATCGACAAAAGCGGCAGCATGTCCACACCGGACCAACCTGGTGGAAAAACCCGTTGGGAAACGGTTCAGGAATCTACCTTAGCTGTCGCCCGAAAATGCGAACAGTTAGATGCGAATGGTATCACCATTTATCTGTTTTCCAGTCGCTTCAAACGGTATGATAATGTCACCTCGGATAAAGTGACTCAAATCTTTCAAGAAAAGTTCGTAGTAGGCACTTTAGTGCCAGAAGCGCTAAAGCGCTTACTACAAACTCTATTCCTGTCCGATGAAAAAGCAAGCCAATAAATTCAGTCATCTCACCGCCAAAGACAGAGTTTATCTCTCCTTTCCCGGACAGATTCTCCTCGAACAAAATCGGCTTCACGGCAAAATTTTAGACTTTGGTTGTGGTTTGGGTAATGATGTCAAACGTCTGCGGCAAAAAGGCTTTGATATTACCGGATATGACCCTTACTATTTCCCCGAATATCCCACTGTTAAATTTGATACTATCCTCTGCTTTTATGTGTTAAATGTTCTCTTTGCTGAAGAACAAGCAACTGTTCTGATGAATGTTTCACATTTATTAAAACCCGGTGGAAAAGCCTATTATGCGGTGAGGCGAGATCTGAAAAAAGAAGGATTTCGAGAACATTATATTCATAAGAAACCGACGTATCAGTGCGTTGTCAAACTCCCATTCCAATCCATTCACCTAGACGAATATTGCGAAATTTACGAATACGTTCATTATAACTATCAACGGCATTCGTCCAATAAATGTATCTTTTGTAACCCTCGCCGAAGTCTGCGAGTCCTAACCGAGTCAGCCACAGCTTATGCTATGTTTGATGGGTATCCAGCCAGTAAAGGTCATGTTCTGGTGATTCCTAAACGTCATGTTGCCAATTATTTTGATTTGGACTTTAAAGAACAATCCGCTTGCTGGTTCATGGTCAACCAAGTCCAAGGGTTTTTAATGGATCAATTTCATCCGGATGGGTTTAATGTGGGATTCAATGTGAATCGAGAGGCGGGACAAAAGATGATGCACACGAGTATTCATGTTATCCCGCGTTACCAAGGAGATGTTATCGGTAAAAAAGGTGGCATCAGATATGCGATTCCTAAACGAAAAATTTAATAATAACGCCGTAGCGGTTAGGATACATCATTTGGTAGAGACGTTGCATGCAACGTCTCTACAACAGTTCGTTTGTCCTAATTGATGTGTCTACTGCTATAGCAAAAAGGGGACAGTTAACTCGGATTTAGTATAACCCACCTGTTTCTTGCAGCGAGTGTAACCGCCAATAAATCCCTTCATGACGCAACAGTTCATCATGACTCCCGATTTCTACAATCTTACCTTGATCCAGTACCACAATTTTATCGGCATCGCGTACCGTACTCAGTCGGTGAGCAATAATAATTGTGGTGCAAGTTCCCTGAATAGATGTTGGTTTAAATCATTTCTACACTGACTCTGATGGCAATAAAGTAGAGAATCCCAGATTTTTGAGGAAAGCGGAACATGGTCAAAAACCATCATTTAGCCAAGTCAATATCTGACGCTAGCTGGACGTTGTTTAGGCAGTGGTTAGAGTATTTTGGCAAGGTATTTGATGTACCAGTGATTGCTGTTGCGCCTCACTACACATCTCAGGACTGCTCCAATTGTGGACAGGAAGTGAAGAAAGCCTTGTCCACTCGCACTCATAAATGTCCGCATTGCGGTTACTTAGATGACCGAGATATCAACGCCGCCATCAACATTTTGATGAAGGCATTACAAGGTCTGGCACAACTACCGAGGGGCACTCGGAAAGTAACGCCTGGGGATGAGATGACCCTCTGCTTGGATGGGGAAACCCAAAAAAGTAAGGTTGCTCGACGAGCCAAGAACCCCCGTCAGCGATGATGGGAATCCCCACCTTCAACGAAGTAAGGGGGGGAGGATGTCAACCAACGGTTGATCGGATAGGACATTAAGAATCTGCCCGATCGCATAAGGTACCACTAAATCAATAATTTCCAATAGACTGGCAGCCGTTATGCTCAAAATCGAGATGCCCCAGTACGGGCGATAATAGGTGAGAATATCTCGAAATGTTACCATGATGCTCCTGATCTAGCCGCACTGGTCTCATCAACCCAGCGGAATTCTATTATCTGGTTGCATAACAATATATTTTTCTATTTATAACGAATAATTAATAAATCCAGCAAAAACTGGATTGGTAATCAAAATTCTCTTGTCCTAATTCCCCATCCCATCAATGGTACATCCGTAGCCGGAGAAGGTAGTGACCCAGGTGCACTTTACCAGACCAGAGTTCATAGTCAAGTTCCAAGCTTTGGGGTAAGGGGTATCCCTCTAGTTTCAGCATCCGGGTATAATTTCGCAGTTGCAACGACTGATGCTTCTTCGTCGCCTTTTCATGAAGCCAATAGCGACTGATACCGTACACCCCCCGTTCCCAACGATGACGATAACTCAAGTTCCCGTTTGCCTGCATGGTCATAATCATCCGGTAGGGGGAAATTTCGAGCCACAGGAGTCGTTGGGGAGTGCGCTTGACGACATCCGTGGCACCCGTTTGGGGAGGGTGTGGGGATTCCCATGCTGGGAGTGGGGGTTCTCTCAGCAGCAAATGAAAGCGATCGCGTTCTTTTTGATACAGCGTAGCCGCCGTTTCGATTGTGAACCAAATCGGCAGATCAGTGGATACAACCGAAAGACAAACAGGTAAGCGGTGATGTGTGAGCATGGATCTTACAAATGTAAAAGCAGACGGATAGCATACTTTCCTACAAACCCCGTGACCGCAATCCGGGACTAAAAAGCCAACTAGATACCTTCTGATTCGTCGATATGCTTATTTTAAGGTAGGTACGATAAAAGTTAACGGTGGAGTAGAGACGTAGCATGCTACGTCTCTACACCCTCCCCCAGCCCCGCCGAATCCTATCCTTACTCAATTCCTTTTTCCGCTTTTCTGGCTCGTCTGGCTTGTTTACCAAATGCGAGAAATCCAAAAATCAGCCAAGCGACGAGAATCCCGCTAGTGAGAAACAAGATGGAATCCAGACCAAATCTAGCAATCAGACTCGGTGCAGCTGCGGTGAATAATCCACCGCCAACAATGGGTTCAAAAAACAACTGTTTGTAGGCAAAACTTTCAAAAGCACCAGAACGATTGTCAGGGTCAACCATTCGCAATAATAAAATACCCGTTGCGGTGACTCCCATGGATTGTCCCAAATCACCTAGCCCCCGTTCAAACCAGTAGGAGGGAATTACACGCGGGGCGAGATATAGGAAGCCAAAAATATTCCAAGTTATCCCAGCGATACTCAGCAGCAGAAAAGAACCAAAGTTTTCTCCGAGTACGGTTAGAGAAATGGTGGCTAAGGCGGTAACGACGACAATATCTAAGGCGACTCCAGCAATATTGTTCATTAAAGGGCGAATAATCAGCGGATGGAGTCCTAACCGTTCCATGAGTAACTGGACAATAATCCCGCCAACTAGCGCCATGGGAAAGAGAGGGACATACGTCATCATTTCAAATCCGCCGACACCCCATGTCACTGACTCGATCCAGACTAATCCTTGCAGAAGTAACCAACCGATCGCGATCGCTAATCCGACAAAGCCAAAGTTCAGCGACAGCGGATCAATTAACATATTCCGCATCAAGCGCGATCGCGCCCTGCGGATTTGCGGGGTTTCACTGTGGGTGTAATCCTCAAACCATTCCGGTTCAGCTACATTTTGCTGAACGCCTTGCACATAGCCTTGGCGTCTCCCCCAATTCGCCAGTACCGTTCCGGTGACAATCCCCGACACAATCCCCACCGTGGCTAATCCGACAGCTAAGTCAGCGCCATCGGGAAACCCCAACTCTTGAAACGTTCCCGCCATCCCTGCGGCTGTACCATGTCCTCCTTCAAAGGCAATTTCAATTAAAGCGGCTGCTGTGGGATCGATTCCAAAGACAGGGATCAGGATTAGCAAGGTGAGTAAAATCCCGACTACATATTGTCCCCACGCCAAACTTTGACCAAATACAACCTGAGGTGCAGCTTTATTCCAGATGTCTCGGGGATGGGGAATCGATTCACCCAGAAACAAGGCGGCGAAGACGATATTGATAAATACCCCAGGAGACTGTGACCACACATCCCGAATGGATTCAGGGAAGACACCATTGGCTAGGGGTGAAGTTGGATTTGCGATCGCACCCAAAACTTGGGGTCCCAACATCAGCGCCACCACACCCGCGACAATGGATTCGGGAATGTAGAGTTTCTGTATCCAACGGATTTTTTGGTGAATGAACCGCCCCACCAGAATCAGGAGTGCAACCAGGATAAAGGCAAACAGGGCATCTTTGAGACTAGACATAACATTTTACTTAATCTATGGGGGGATGCCAGCCAACTTGAACCCAGCGCTGGCGGGCAAGGAATAATGAATCGATTTAAGCACAAAGCCATGACTGTTGCTTGACTGATCGCGGTAATTCCTGCAATAGCTGGGCGAGTCTCCAGCCATTCAGATACTTCCGTAGCTTAGAGACACCAAAATCAAAAGAGATGCGGCTATGATAAGAATCAAGCGTTCTATCTTCAGATAGTTGATCATTCGTTGTCGGTGAAGGTGAGGTATAACCCGCATGGCGAAACTGATCAAACCAGAATAATCCGGGTAATCGGGAAAATAGCGAACGAACCGATGGATCAGTTTTGAGTAGCTGAATCCCATAGTAACGTCCAGCAAATTGACAATACTCTGATGCTGTTCCGGCACTACAATTTTCACCGTCTAAGACTAAATGAACTAACCGACTATTTCCCGGTTCAACAAAGGGTAAATTGGGTTGAGCCTTATGCCATTGATGAGCCAGAGTTTGAGTGATTTCTAGTTCTTCATCGGTGAAGGATATATCGAGTTCAATGCGAGGAGTTCCCCATCGCTGATATCGTTGTGGTAGAAATCCAATCCAGTCGAATTCTGTAACGCGGCGGATTTGTCGGGTGGCTAATGCTAAGGGGAGAGCTATCGCCTGTAATACTGTTGTTTTACCGGTGCCATTGTCGCCGAGGATTAAAAATTGATCACTAACTTCATCAAGGACTTTATTCTTAAACTCAATTTTGATTTCTTGATCAAATAGCTTGAAGTTTTGAATAGAAATGGACTCTACTTTCATAACGGTTATGTTGTTCGGTTTGTAGTTGCGCTTTAGCGCCATAAACCTGGAGGGGTGACATAAGCTAAGGTTATGGTTATTTTATCTCAGTCTCACTCATTCCTCCTCAGCCGATTCCTCAGAGATACACTCTAAGTATGTATAGCAACCGCCATAGCGGTTAGGACACATCATTTATGTAGAGACGCGCCATGGCGCGTCTCTACAATGATGCCGAAAGTCCTAATCGATGTGTCTACTGCTATACAGCTATGCTACCCGACGAAAATTGTCCAAGCGTGCAGTTTAAGCAAAAATGAGTATAAATCAGGGGGTTTGCTGCTGTCGTGCGATCGCGCATCTACCAACTGACCTTTTGGCTGTGTCACAATTAACCCAAGTCTTTCAATTGACTCAAATCTGATTGGGGCAGTAGGATAGACGTAGTTGGATGCTCGGAACAGATAGATAAATCGAGAGGTTAGTAACAGTTAGCACAGATGGATTAAAAAGCGCTATTGCTTTTTGGTGAAACGGCATCCGTTTACTTTTGAACTAGAGGAGATGTTAATCAATGAGTGAGTATGTTTTAGCACGGATTGAAGCCATCCAACAAGAATTGGAAGCTTTAAGACAACTTGTGGCTCATCAAGTTCAGAATACCAAGCGTCAAACTCATTTAAAAGGATTATGGAAAGATGTTGAGATCACAGATAAGGATATAGAAGCGGCAAAACAAGCTGTTTTTCGGGATGCCTATAATTGGCAAGATTGAGGTAAAAAATGGATACCTATGTAGTAGATACTCATGTCCTGGTATGGTTTCTTACTGAGGATAAACGTTTATCGCCCATGGCTGATCAGATTCTTACCCAGGCTGAAGCAGGCGAAGTTCAAATTTTTGTTCCTACTCTAGTTCTAGCGGAAATCACTCATATTGCTCAGAAGAATAGAGTAGCAGTGACAATCCATCAAGTGTTCAAAGAGAAAATAAAACTTTAGGCGATAGTCAACTCAAAGAGTTTATTGGAAGCTTGAACCAATTAACCACAGAGCAAGGATTAGAATCGCTGGGTTCGACGAGTAACCAGCAGCTTAAAAATTTGCTTATTGAACATAAAGATGTTTTAGATTCATCAGGATATTCAATACGTGGAATTTTTGTGACTAATGCAGACAAAGATTCTAATGCTGATAGCTTGATTGATGCTACTGCTTCATCCGTTAAACTGGAAGTTTGGGATAAATCTTTCATTTCTCAAATGTATGTGGCGAGTGACAAAGCAATTCGGGCGACATCAGAGCTATCTTTTGATGTTTTTGGTTTAGACTATGCCGAGTACAATGTTGATAATGAAGCTAAGGTTGTAATAGCTCCTTTGTCTGCAACAGATTTAGTAAAAATGGAGGGAATACATAATCAACAAATTTTTGATTGGAATTTAAGAAAAAGTCTAGGGAGAACAAAAGTAAATAAAGATATTTTAAAAAGTATTGACAATAAATCAGAGCATAACCTATTTTTGCTATATCACAACGGAATAACTATTGTTTGTAATCAATTAGATACTTCGGAAGATGGCAAAATAAAGATTGCAGATTATGCCGTTGTAAATGGATGTCAAAGCTTATCTTGTCTTTATGACAAAAAGAATCATGTTACTAAAGACTTACGAATATTAACCCGTATAATTGAGGTAGAATCTAATTCTGAGCTAATCCCTAAAATTACGTATAACAGCAATAATCAAAATGGAATTAAAGTAAGAGATTTTCGTTCAAATACGGCAACTCAGGTCAGAATTCAACGAGAGATAGATGAAAACTATCCGCAATACTTTTATCAGATTAAATCTGGAGAGGTTTCTAAAAATCGCACCGTTATAGATAATAAGATTGCAGGACAAATTTTGCTCACCTTTGATAAAAGAGAGCCTTGGTCTATTCAAAGCAACAATAAAATATTTGATGAGTTATATCAAACTATATTTGCACGTCCAGAAGTAACTGGTGGGAGAATCGTTACACTTTTTAAAGTATATAACGAAATCCAGAAAGACTTGGGTGAAATTAAGCCAGAGTTATTTAGCAGGTATCAGGTTACTAAATTTATTCTCCTTTATCTACTTGGAGAAGCTTTATCAACTGATGAAGTTGGTAAGCAGTTCTGTAAAAAACCAGAATCTTTTTGTCAAACTCCTTTTGATGAAGTCAATTTATTCAAATGTATTCATTTAATACTGAAGGATATAATAATTGATTTAAATGCCGAATTTGAAGACAGAGGGAATGAAAACTTTGATATTAAAAAAACATTTAAGTCAGCAAATTCACTCAAAGAACTAGCGAAAGAAGTATTGACAGCTTATAAAAAACTTGTCAATCGTGGACGAGTGGCTTCATTTTCTCAGCTATTGGAGAACGAAAGTCAGCCTCAATGATGTGAGCGGCTTGTCACCTCTTCAGGTTAGCGACATTCATCCTCACTCAGGTTAAAATCGCTCCACCCATTAACTTAGAATACCGATAATCTAACTCCGCCTTAATTAACGGCAAATTCTCCAACGCCTTATCCTCCAGCACAATCTTCTCCGCCGCATCTCTTGCCAAATTCAACACCTCTTGATCCTCAACTAAACTGGCTAAAGCAAAATCCGCCAACCCTGACTGACGCCGCCCTAAAACCTCCCCAGGACCCCGAAACCGCATATCCATCTCCGAGATAAAAAAGCCATCTTGAGACTGTTCCAACACCCCCAAACGCTGACGCGCGGTATCGGTTTTTGACCCACTCATTAATAAACAATAGGATTGATGTGAACCGCGTCCCACCCGCCCCCGTAATTGGTGCAACTGCGACAAGCCAAACCGTTCCGCATTTTCAATCATCATCACCGTCGCATTGGGAACATCTACCCCTACCTCAATTACTGTTGTTGAAACAATAATTTGTGTCTGATTATCCCGAAACGCATTCAGCGCCTCATCCTTTTCCGCCGAACTCATCCGCCCATGTAACAATCCCACCTGAAATTGTGGGAAAATACTTTCAGAGAGTCGCTGATGTTCCTCTACTGCCGATCGCACATCTAATTTCTCTGATTCTTCAATTAACGGTAGGACTATATACACCTGACGCCCTTGGGCGATTTCCCGCCGCATCAAGTCATAGGCGTTTTGGCGTTCCTTCCCCGTTAATACCGACGTGTGAATGTTTTGACGCCCTGGCGGTAATTCATCAATTTGACTCACATCCAAATCCCCGTGCAAAGTTAACGCCAAGGTTCGCGGAATTGGCGTCGCTGTCAGGGTTAACACATGAGGCGATTGTCCCTTTTGTTGCAACTGCGCCCGTTGTTCTACACCAAACCGATGCTGTTCATCAATCACCACTAATCCTAAGCGTTGAAAATTCACTGGGTCCTGAATTAACGCATGAGTTCCTACCAATAAAGGTAATTCCCCAGTTTCCAACTGAGAATGGATTTCCCGGCGCTTCTTTACCTTCACCGAACCCGTTAGTAATTCCACGGGAAGATGGAGTAAATTAAACCAACTGACTAACTTACGATAATGCTGTTCTGCTAATACTTCCGTTGGTGCCATTAACGCGGCTTGATACCCCGATTGAATCGCCGCCAAAATTGCCAGCACCGCCACCACGGTTTTCCCGGAACCCACATCCCCTTGAACTAACCGATTCATCGGCGTGGGTTGTTGTAAATCATTGAGAATATCGTTGACCACCCGTTTTTGGGCAGAGGTGAGGTCAAAGGGTAGCAGGTGATAAAATTGATCAACCAGTTTCCCCGTGGGCGCGAGAATAGCACTGGATTGCTGTTGCTGCTGCATTTTCCGCCGCTGGAGAAATCCTAATTGTAAATAGAAGAACTCATCAAACACCAAACGGCGTCTAGCACGGCTGAGGGTATCCGTATCTGTGGGAAAATGGAGATTCGCGATCGCGTCACTGACTCCCATCAAATCATACTGCTGGCGCATCCCCTTGGGCAACGGCTCTTGCAATTGATTCACCGCAGGTAACGCCGCCATCACCGCTTGTCTCACCCAATCGGCGGGAACCCCTTCGGTCAACGGATAAACGGGCATCACCCGACCAATTTTTAAAGAATCAATACTCCCCCCCAAATGGTCTAAAACCTCAATTTCCGGGGTATCCAGAGTAATCCCATACTTATTCTTTTTCACCAACCCCGACGCCGCCACAATTGCCCCCGTTGGATAGCGACGTTTTTGTTGTTCTTGCCATCCCCGATGATTGAAACGATTCCCGGCAAAGAAGCGATTCAGTTTCAGTTGACCCGTACTATCTTTAATTAATAACTCAAAAATCGATAACTTTTTATTCCGAGGACTGGTAAAACAGTTACAACGCTTCACCGTACCCACTACCGTTACCGTCTCCCCGGCGACTAACTCTTTAATATTCACCTGACGGGCATAATCAATATGATCCCTCGGATAATAGTAGAGCATATCTCGCACCGTATATACTCCCAAACGCCCTAAATAATCACTGCGGCGACGACCAATATCGGGTAACTCGGACAACGGTGAGTCCAGGGTAAAATTAACGTTTAATTTGGAGGTTTCCGCCACCAGAGGCGTAGTCTGGGGAGATTTAACCATCGATGTTTGAGGCGGATGAGTCTTTTCCCATTCCCGGCGCTGAAGTTCCTGTTGCAGCTTGTTGAGGAACTGTTGCGTATCTACCACCAGATGTTGACGCGCTTCTACCGTCTGATGATGATAACGTTCAAACTCAGCCGCAATTGACTGCCATTTGCGTCGTTCCACCGGGAGAAGTCCGTTGGGTGTCTTGCCCAAACTGAGGCAAAGAAACTCACTAAAACGATACTGATTTCCCTGTAAATCAGTAAAGCCATTTTCGGCTTCCACCGCTAGCGCTTTTTGCAATCGTGTCCAATCTGGAAATTCTGTACTCACAATCTCTGATGATTAATAAGCTTTTTTCTTCACTATTGCCTATTGCCTATTGCCTATTGCCTATTGCCTATTGCCTAGCGCTATAACTAATCCTCAAACCAACTCGCCCGCCATGCTGCTTCGGCTTGAACTACTGCCCACTCCCGTTGTTTTTTACGATATTGTCGCTGAAATTTAGTGGTATGGGCAAGCAGGTTACGGATTTGATTCCGCACTTTGACCAATTGCGGTTCTGTAAACTCAATTTCGGATAGGCGCAGGTTAACCGCAATAATTCTGGTTAGGGTTGAATCATCGTCATCCTCCGGCGTTTGGGTTTCGACTAAAAGGTTGAGTAGATTTGAACCCGGACTGCTTTCACCCGCCGCATCCGCTTTGGTTGCCGCTTCCAGGACAGTTGGGGGTAGTTTATCAGGAATAATACCCTCTTGTTGTAAAAGATGATTCGTCTCCACGGAAACCGTTTGCAAGGTGAGAGCAATTTGGTCTTCGAGCATCTCTTGCCACTGTAGCAGTTGATCCGGCAGAATCGGTTTTTGGGGGGTGAGGGCTGAATCGGGAGATGGATTCGTCGTCGTTTCCGCCGAGGATTCCGTTGACTCCATCAGCGGTTCTAACTCCTCATCCTCGTCTTCTAGTTCATCGTCCAGGCTTAAGGATAGGTCTTGAGGAAGCTGTAGGTGTAAAAGTAACTCGTCTTGTCCTTCCTTGCCAATCTGACGCAAGGCTTGCTGTAAATTTTGGCGCTGATTGAAGGACAAACTTAAAAAGGCGTCGGGATAGCCTTGAGTACACACCTGATAACCTGCCAGCATTAACTGTTTTTGCACGGTTTGCCCCAACACGGTCAAATAGGTGGCGTAACTGTCGTGAAGTTGGGAAGCCAGATGTGCGATCGCTCCCTCCATCTTACCTAAGTCCTGCTCAATGCGTTCAATTGCGCTCACCATTATCTGCTACTACTCCCGATAGGTCTCCTTTTTACCAAAAAACGT
Source organism: Coleofasciculus sp. D1-CHI-01 (assembly GCF_040218875.1). Taxonomy (NCBI): domain Bacteria; kingdom Bacillati; phylum Cyanobacteriota; class Cyanophyceae; order Coleofasciculales; family Coleofasciculaceae; genus Coleofasciculus; species Coleofasciculus sp. D1-CHI-01. The sequence continues at coordinate 88,335 of NZ_JAVJQP010000028.1, read as the reverse complement.
AGTGGCGTGGCACACCTTAATTGGTTGATTAGCATTGTAGGGGCGCACCGACGTGCGCCCGATTTAACGATACGATTTAACGATAAATCTATCCCACAATTTTAGCTGTGTCAGTCCAGTAGGGTGGGTTAGGCGGACTTTCATTAAAGCGGTACCCATTTAATTAACTATCCGCCGTAACCCACCACTGTTAACGTTCTTGGGTGTATTTTTCTTAAATCGGAAGTTAAATTTTCTCCGATAACTAAGGGCGCACGCCATGCGCCCCTACAATAAACGGCTTCAGCGACGCGACATTTAGTCTGATGATTCCGATTCAATCCCCTCACCCAGAACATAGCGGGTAAAGCGACGCACCTGGATATTTTCTCCTAACAGCGCAACGGTTTCTTTGACCAACTCTTCCACAGATTTGCTTTGATCTCGGATATAAGGTTGATCCATTAATGATAATTCCTTCAACCGTTTCTCAATCCGCCCCTGAACAATCTTCTCTTTAATATTGTCCGGTTTCTTCGCTAGGTCATCACGCCCCATTTCAATTTCTTTTTCTCGTTGGGTAATAGCGGCGGGAATATCCTCCACAGAAACATACTCGACATTCGGACAAGCTGCCACTTGCATCGCGATATCCTTGACTAAGGCTTGGAATTCCTCGCGACGAGCCACAAAATCCGTCTCGCAGTTGACCTCCACTAAGACACCAACTCGTCCCCCAGTGTGGATATAGCTACCCACAATTCCTTCAGCCGCCATCCGACCGGATTTTTTCTCAGCTGAGGCAATTCCTTTCTGACGCAGCCATTCGATGGCTTTGTTCATATCGCCCTCATTTTCTTTGAGGGCTTTTTTGCAGTCCATCATACCTGCGCCAGTTTTTTCCCGTAACTCTTTGACGAGTTTTGCTGATATTTCCGCCATCTTGCCTTTATTCCTCCTTTGTTTTTGTCGTGTTAACGATTAGCACTATCTTGGAACAAATCGGACAAAAACCGGAGCAAATCGGTAAGTCTAACCATTACTCCGGTTTGGTAACTACTCAGTGCCACTGAACAACGGACAGATAACCCCAGTGTATCGGGTGAGCCTGAAAATGCATCGCCGCTTATTCTTCGCTGTTCTGGCTTTCCTCAGCACTGTTCTGGCTTTCCTCAGCGCTGTTCTGGCTTTCCTCGGCGCTGTTCTGGCTTTCCTCGTCTGACTCAAAGGAGTCCATATCTTCCTCGCTGTATTCGTCTTCCATCTCCTCGATGGCTTGGGCAAACTCTTGCTCGTCCTCTGTTTCCAGTTCCCCGTGACGCCCTTCATAGATGGCATCGGCTAACTTACCAATGATCAGTTTAATTGACCGAATCGCATCGTCATTGGCGGGAATCGGAATATCCACCACATCCGGGTCACAGTTCGTATCCAGCATCGATACCACGGGAATGCTGAGTTTTTCGCACTCTTTGATGGCATTGTATTCCCGGCGCTGGTCAATAATCACCACAATGTCGGGGATGCGCCGCATCATTTTGATGCCACCGAGATATTTTTGCAACTTGCCCAGTTCCCGGCGCAGTACGGCGGCTTCTTTTTTCGGCAAGAGGTCAAGGGCACCACTTTCTTCCCGGCGTTCCAGTTCTTTTAATCGTTCAACCCGCCCTTTAATGGTTTCCCAGTTGGTTAACATTCCTCCCAACCAGCGTTGGTTGACGTAGTACGCACCACAACGACTGGCTTCTTGGGCAATAATTCCGGCGGCTTGCCGCTTGGTACCGACAAACAGACAGCGTTTTCCTTGTTCGGTGGCGATTCGCATGTAGCTGTAGGCTTCTTCCATCAGCTGGGCAGTTTGCACCAAGTCAATGATATGAACACCATTTCGGGCAGTATAAATGTACTGATCCATGCGGGGATTCCAACGGCGGGTCTGATGACCGAAGTGAACCCCGGCTTCCATCATTTGAGCCAAAGAGACGACTGGCATAATTAATTTAAACTCCTTATTCGGGTTTATCCTCCATTCAGGCGGATTTCCTGGTGGGAAACACCCGAAATCCTGAATGTGCGATTTTTGACAACCTTTCTAAGGTAACATAAATAGTCGGACAAAATTAAAGTTGACGGTTGAGAGTGGGGAATGGGGAATGGGGAACAGGGAAAAGTAGGGATTTGATGCTTGTTCAAATTTCTTAGTGAAGCGGACAGAATTGAATGCCCAGGTACTTTTTTGCTCATGACCGAATATTTGGGTCTCAAGCCTCGTCCTTCGACACGCTCAGGAACACCTTCCAGGACGACTTTTTCTGTGTTACCATGTTGATGTCGAGTTGTTGTTCCACGTCAGATGTTAGTCTTCGAGTTCAAGGCTAAAGGAAAGACAACTCAATACTCAGCGATTGATGAAGCGATTCAAACCGCTCAATTTGTCCGCAACAAATGCATCCGTTACTGGATGGACAACCAAAACATAGGACAAAAGGATCTGTATCGTTATAACACGTCGCTTAGGGCTGAATTTCCCTTTGTCAAGGACTTGAATTCTCATGCTTGTCAAACGGCTGTAGAAAGAGCTTATTCATCAATTGCTCGATTCTATAGCAATTGCAAAAAGCAGATTCCTGGCAAAAAAGGCTATCCACAGTTTAAGAAAAACTGCCGTTCAGTTGAATACAAAACTAGCGGCTGGAAACTTTCTGAGACTCGAAAACAAATAACCTTCACAGATAAAAAAGGAATTGGCAAACTCAAGCTCAAAGGGACGTGGGACTTAAATTTCTATCAACTCGCTCAGATAAAGCGGGTGCGGTTAGTCCGTCGCGCCGATGGCTACTACGTTCAATTCTTGGTTCAATTCTTGGTCAATGCCGAGAATAAAGTAGAGAGTCAGCCGACAGGGAAAGCCATTGGGTTGGATGTAGGACTCAAAGAGTTCTATACCGATAGCAATGGGCATCAAGAACCCAATCCCCGATTTTACCGGGAAGGCGAGAAGCGTCTAAGATTCCTAGCTAGACGAGTTTCACGCAAAAAGAAAGGCTCGTCGGAACAGTGATGTTGAATCCGAACGCTTTGGGAGATTCGACCTCTACTTTGATTGGAGAAATCCTATCAAGGCAAGTTGAGTCGTTGAACAAAGAATCCCCGCACTTATAGGGTGGGGAGTGTCAAATTGGATTGGCAACGCGCCCGTCAAGACACACCGGGCTGTAAGACGGTTTTACATTTTAATAATGCGGGTGCAGCATTAATGCCGCAGCCGGTTTTAGATGCCGTTGTCGGGCATTTACAATTAGAAGCCCAAATCGGAGGCTATGAAGCGGCAGCACAGCAAGTTGAGGCAGTGGAACGGGTGTATGATGCCGTGGCGACACTGTTAGGCTGTCAGCGGCAGGAGGTTGCCCTGATTGAGAATGCCACCAGAGCCTGGGATATGGGGTTTTATAGCATACCGTTTCAGAAAGGCGATCGCATCCTTACGGGCGTATCAGAATATGGTAGTAATTTCATTGCGTTTCTGCAAGTTGCTCGCAAGACAGGGGCAACTATTGAGGTGATTCCCAATGATGAATTTGGGCAAATTTCTATTCCTAAATTACGCCAAGCGATTGAGCATCGGATTCGTCATTTGGCGGAACGATTACGTGACCAACTGAGTGATATTGATGGGGTGAAGGTTCAGGATTTAGGGCAGAAAAAATGCGGGATTGTTAGCTTTACGGTTGCGGGAAAAGAACCCAGTGAAATTAAGCAGTTACTGAGTGAAAAAAAGATTAATCTATCGGTTTCTTCCGCCCAAGGCACGCGATTAGATATGGACGCACGCGGGTTGGCGTCTGTTTTAAGGGCTTCTGTTCATTATTACAACACCGAAGCCGAAGTTGAGCGATTTAGTACAACATTGGCATCTTTGGTTTGACAGGGAACGGGGAATGGAGACACCTACCCCCCAATTCCTCTGCGAACCTCTGCGTTAACCTCTGCGTCCTCTGCGTTAAAAAAATACAATTTGCAACCAGACAAATTATCACACAATTGCCGTAAAATTATTACCAAACTGTAGGGTGCGTTAGCAAAGCGTAACGCACCATTAGATTTCATATCACTGACAATTTAGTTTGAGTAAAGGGCGACCCGATACAATTGAGTGGATAGGTGGTGTTCATTGATGCAGGCGGGTCGCCCCTACGGTATATTTATTCCTGTGGATTGCCCAGACAGGGTTTCTATAGGTGTTGGTTTGTGGGATCTCGGATACCCCCGCTCCCCCTCACCACAACACTTATTCAGCAGTACCCTACCTACTCCCCCTGTTTCCCCGCCTCCGGAGTTAATAACGCTGGAATCGTGAAATAAAAGGTTGTTCCAACTCCCGGAGATGATTCAACCCAAATTTGTCCGCCGTGATGTTCCACAATTTTCTGACAAATCGATAAACCAATTCCTGTACCTGGATATTCTTCATTGGTGTGTAGACGTTGGAATACCTTAAAAATTCGTTCAAAATACGCCGCTTCCACACCAATCCCATTATCCTCAACCCGAAACACCCATTCATTCACCGCAGTGGGTTCTGACGTACTCGGCAATACCATAGCGAATTCATCACTCAATGAAGACGTTTTTTGGCGCAATTCTGCCGCAATTTTAATCTCCGGTGCAACTTCCGGGGAGCAAAATTTGAGGGCATTACTGATTAAGTTTTGAAACAGTTGTACCAGTTGGATGCCATCTGCCATGACGATGGGTAAATGTTCGCAGGTAATCACAGCACCCTGCTCTTGAATCACACTGTCTAAATTCGCCAAAACAGACTCAACCACCTGATTACAGTCGGTGGGTTCAAATTCTTCTCCCTGAGTCTCGACTCGTGAATAATTCAGCAAATCTTGAATTAGCTGTTCCATGCGATCGCCTGCTTCTAAAATTCGATTCATGTAGTGAGCGGCTTTATCATCCAACAAACTCTGGTATTTTTGGCAAAAAAGCTGACCAAACGCTTTCATCGTTTGCAGGGGCGATCGCAAATCATGAGAGGCGATGCGGGCAAATTCTTCCAAGTCCTGATTTGAGCGGATTAGCTCTGCGTTAAGCTGCTGAAGTTGTTGATTTTGGTACTGCAATTGCTGATTTTGCTCAACAATATGCTGTTGCTGGCGGACAATCGTCAGTTGGTTATTCACCCGCGATAACACTTCTTTCACATGAAAGGGTTTGGTAATATAGTCTGCCCCCCCCACGTCAAAGGCTTTTACTTTATCCCATTCATTATCCAATGCGCTCAAAAAAATGACGGGAATGTGCTGGGTGCGTTCCTCGGATTTTAAGTGCTGGCACAGTTCATACCCATCCATTTGAGGCATCATAATATCCAGCAAAATGAGCTGCGGTAAAGCCTTTTCGATCCCCATTAATGCCATCTTTGCACTAATGGCATTTCTTACCCGATATCCTGCCTCGGTTAGAGTTGTCGATAACAAACGCAGATTGTTAGGCTGATCATCAACAATTAAGACATAGCCGGGATTCTTTGGGTTACTCATGGTAAAAGGGTTGCGTCAGGTTCAGTAGGGTGATCAAACCGAAACTCATTAACCATAAGGGCAAGGGCTGCAGCTAAGGAGCGTTAGATGCCGAAATTTGCTCAATGAGTTGGTTCATCATACAAGACTGCTAGCTGCTTGATGGAGTTGTATGATCCACTCACTTGGCATTATCGCTAAATGTTCTGGTGTCAGCAACAATGGACAGGTTTTTTCCTCGGATAGGGAGATTGAAGGAGTGAACTCATAGCGATAGCGTACACCTAAATAGTCAGCCATCTGGGTGAAGATGGTTTCCTCCCGAAACGGTTTAATCACTACATCATTAAGCTATGTAAAATAGCGAGGGAGACGCTCGTCCTAAGCTGTCATGCATTTAAATGGGGTATTAGTAGCGAGCAAGATGCAAAGCCTGCGGCATGGCTTCGCTAAACGCACTACAAGGATGAGAGCAATTATTGACACCTACGGCGAGAGAGTCAGGAAAAATGTACCCTTGCTCCCCCTGCTGCCTCTGCTCCCCCTGCTTCCCCTGCTCTCTAACCCCACCACAACCCTTATTCAGCAACCGCTAATTTCCCCTGTCCCTCACCCATCGCCGAAACGCCCTTAAAGCCTGACTTGTTCCCGATAGTCGCGCCATCTCTAAAAACCGAGAAATCTCCTCAATCACGGGAAAATCAGGAAACGTCGGACTTGTCGCTGATTCAACATACTTTCCTGATTGCAACACATAAACCTGCAATCGGCGATTCTTATAGCGCCAAATTTCCGGCACCCCTAACACCTGATAAGCACTTAACTGAGTCTTAGACGTTACATCTATTTCTATTGCCAAATCAGGCGGCGGATCAACGGTTAAATCCAGACTTTCTCGCCCAATCATCCGAGCTGCATTTTGGATATAAAAACAATCATCGGGTTCAATTCCAGCCATCATATCTTGTCGTTTAAAAGTTGTTGAGCCGAAGGGTTCCCAATCAATTTCTAATTCATCTAGTAATATCTTTAATAAATCTCCAATAATAACCTTGGCTTTTTCATGTTCCGGCAAAGGCATCCTAATCTCCAACGTTTGATCGAGATAAGCCACTCGACTAGCGCGATGCTCTCCCAATTCCGCTAAAATCGCTTCAAATTCCGACCAACCCACCTCATAAAACAGCACCCGATGTCCGGGCGGTACACTAATTTGCCTCAATTGCAGCGTTACCATTATTGTTTCACTTGCCTTACGAACGACTCCGCCCATAGCAATCGCCTGGACAAAGTTTCTGATGAAACTTTACTGTAACCGACAGAACTTGCGATCGCGGTCAAATTGAGGATCTTGCCAGGAAAAAGCAAAATGACTGATACCACTGACATTGGGTATTCGCTGGCGGATTGCCTGCATCTGTTTTTCTAGAGAGGGGCGATTGCTGACAGATTTACCCCAGGTTCCAGCTAGTGCTGGTGTGATTTTGGTATTCAGGGGTGCCTTATCCACAACTCGTCGGACTAAGCTCTCAATACAACCCGTATGACCGCAAACACCATAAGACATGGGATGCCATTCTAGGGATGGAGAAAAATGATCCCAAGGTTGTAGTCGAGAATCATACCCCCCTCGCCCCACCACTTGATTGCCATCGGGAAAAAATACGGCTCCGGCTTTGATTCCCGCCCGTTGAACGGGTAATGTTGCCATGGACAGAAAATCTAACACCCCTTGAGCCGCATGAGCCACACTAAGCTGCCACAGTTGCCAGTTTATGGATGCTGCACTATCTGACTCAGAGGGCGATCGCCCTTGCCACATTGGGGTGGATTCGTTGGCATAGCGCGTCTTGACCGATTCCACATCGCCCGCACTAATCGAACCATCCTGTACATAGCGCTGAATCAGTTCTCGCCCTTGATTATTAAGAGCGCGATTATATAAGGCTTGTCGAGACGCATCACTATAGATCCATAAATCTTTTACCTTCGTGACAACTGAATCTGAGCCACTGCCACGCGGATAACGAATATAGTCAAATAAAACACCATCAGGACGACGTTTCGTCACCGCCTGAACCAATTGGTAGTAATCAGTTTTAGCTTGATTATTATAGGGATCAATAAAGGCTTGGGACTGGTCATGAACAAAGGATAAACTGGTTTGACCGCGACCATTGCGAGCCAGAACACTTTGCCGATCGCTGCGTTGAGCATACCTGTAGCCGAAGTTCATCGAGAACATCCAAGCATAAACCCGCAATCCCCGTTCATGCCCTTTTTGAATCGTCTGGGCTAATAAATCGACCCGTTCATATCCCGGTGTTCGCACGACGGGGGGCCAGGGGGTGGGGTTGTCTGAGGCGGGGAGTAAAACTTGACCATCGGAAAAGACTTCAACATAGACCTTGTTGTACCCTCGATTGACAATCCGGTCAAGAATCTCATCAATCGCACCCGCACGAACATCACAGGCATAGAGGCGTAGCCAGATCGCTTGGTCTTGGGGGAAGGTGCGATCGCGACATTGGCGCAAAACGTCAGCATGTTGCTTGACGATGGCTTTATAGCGGTTATTGAAATCTGGATTTCCTTTAATCGCACCCTGGCGCAGGCTTTCTTTTTGCGCGATCGCATCATCCGTAAAGTGGCAATAGGCAGCCGTTTGAGCTTGAGCCGTTTTAGCCACGTAGCCCTGAGTGATGATGCTACTCGTCAGCAAGACAGCAACCAGTGAGCGATAATAATAGCGCCAATGCCATCCTCTAGGGACAAGACCGTTGGACATTCCTACAAAAATCACAAAAGAACGATAAGTTAGTGTCTTTAGTATTAACAGACGATCGAACCAATCGACAAATTATGCCAAAATCAGCACGTTCTTTTGTAGTTCTGAGCGTTTTGTCCTATTTCCGGACAGTTGCGCTCAGGTATGCTGATTTTGACCTTCACGACCGTCGAGGGCATGGCGCGTGAATGTGTAGGGGCGGGTTTAGGGATTTTATTGTAGCTATTGATGGTAACGTTTCTACAAAACCCGCCCTGACTGTTCCAGACGTAGCAGGCTACGTCTCTACACCTCATCACCCTCTGCTTCCCCAGCTCCCCCAGCTCCCCCATCTCCCCCAGCTCCCTCTGCTCCCCCATCTCCATCTCCCTTTAAATCAGGTCAAGCGCCGCGTCTTATCGCTCGCTCCACCTGCCGGAATTCTTGCTCTAGACGATCTTTGAGCTTTTGGGGTAAGGGACGATTGGGATAGGAGCTGTAGTACCCAGCCAAAGAATTGAGAGCTGTTCTCATCGTGGAGAACGAACTCAGGTTAGCGACAGAGCCATCTCGACGATAGCGAGAAATATACTCATTAATGCTTTGACGCGCTTTTGACTGAGCCTCTGCCTTATCAGGCGCATCGTCTGGTAGTTCAATAGCCGCTCTCAAGGAGTCCAAGGCGGTCAGGGTGTCTTGGCGATAATTGCCAACCAAGCCAGTACTGCTGGACGAACACCCTGTTAGCGCGATCGCAACCACGAGGACAAGGGCAACAAGACGGGATAAGTAGCGCTTCATAAGCATCATTCACCATAGATAAAAGTTTCAAAGTAAAATCGATCCTAACCCGGATTGGTGATCCATAGTTTTGAGTTTTGAGGATTTGGGTAGGGGTTTGGTTACCAAACCCCCGAAAATGTTACTGTACTCCAGAGGTGTTAAACATGGACTCAAAAACGAATGACGTTAAACAAATAGCATCCCAATTACTCGCAGGGATGCTGGCTAATCCTCATATTTACGCCACAATCAGTGATGAGGGACACCAAGGACAGCTCGAACAAAAACTGATCCTGATGGCGGTGGAGATGGCGGAGGACTTGATTGACAAGGTTGAAAGTCGTCATCCTTGAACCAACCAGTTATGTGATTCCTGTCCCCCATCCGGTGATGCAAGGATTAGAAGCCATTCAATCGAGCGAAGTCGAAGGGTCAATCCCTTGTAAGGTAAGCGTTTTTCTTCAAAGAAAGCCTATTGCCCATTGCCCATTGCCCAGCCCGTAGCGCTATAGGCTGGAGTTATGGGTGTACTTGTAGCAATTGTGGGAAAAATTGGGATCGATGGATCAGCCACAGATAATTGAACTCTGATTCCCACAGGTAAGGGTGTATTCAGGGCGGTGCGAGCATGGAGTTCTTTACCCGACGGGGTTTGGAGACAATAGCGATACTCCCGACCTAAAAAATGGCGATCGCGAATTAAGAGGGGTGCATCATTATCGGGCTTGAGAATTACGTTTTCTTCCCGCAGCATTAGTTCTCCAGAATCAGGAATGGCGTCATTTGGGAATTGGATGTTATTGGGACATTCTCTATTGCTGATTTCAAACGAACCCACCTCAGTTTCCCATAACTGTCCCCGACGACGGGCGGGTAAGAAATTGGCTTGGGTGACGAATTCAGCGACAAAACGAGAGGCTGGGTTAGTATAAATTTCTTCAGGGGTTCCCAACTGTTCTAAACATCCCGCCCGCATCACTCCCACTTGATCGGAGATGGATAGGGCTTCTTCTCTGTCGTGGGTGACAAAAATTGCGGATGTGCCGATTTCTTTAAGGATGGATCGCACTTCTTGGCGCAACCGCAGACGCACTTGCACATCCAGATTACTCAGGGGTTCATCTAACAGGATTAAACTGGGACGTGGTGCTAACGCCCGGGCGAGGGCGACTCGCTGCTGTTGTCCTCCGGATAGTTCGTGAGGGTAGCGTTTCTCTAATCCTGATAATCCTACCAGTGCGATCGCGTCAGCCGTATTTTTCTGGATGGATGTTCGATTCATCCCGCTGCGGCGGTTTTTCAAGCCAAAAGCCACATTCTCCGCCACATTCAGATGAGGGAACAAGGCATAATCTTGAAACACCATACCCGTGTTCCGTTGTTCTGGGGGTGTCCAATACCCGGAACCCGCCACCGGGCGTCCAGCCAAAACAACCAGTCCCGACTGAGGACGCTCAAACCCTGCCACTATCCGCAATAGAGTCGTTTTGCCACAGCCAGAGGGACCTAATAACGCCAGTAAATCACCTTGACGCAACGTTAGTGTCACCCGATCAACGGCTGGAGTCGTATGTTGATCATAGTGCTTGGTAATGTCCTCTAAATGTAGAATCGCTGCTTGTTCCATAGAATGTTTTTGACCCTTCACGACTTTCGAGGGAACCTAGTTTTGAGATGGGTGTAGGAGTAGATTGCACTACTATCGCTTCTTACCTCCCCCTGCTTCCAGACGTAGCATGCTACGTCTCTACATTGCTCCCTCATTTTCCCCTCTTCCTACTGCGGCTAGGAAGCCGCCAGCAGTCTTCCAGCCAAGAGGCTAGATCTCGGCGTGGTACGGTTAACTGTCTGACGACACTCCACAGTTGAATCGCTGTCACCGGATCATGAATCTCAGCCGTGAGTGGCTGGTTCATCCCGCAGTGACTCGCGATCGATAGTTCCTGTAAACGGCGGTACACTTGCCACCGATCGGCTTGATTAATGTCAATCACTTGACCAGTTTTGGGTTGGGAACTCCAGGGATTCATTTTTCACTCAAAATGCAATATATTATCATTAATGTCCGTTGTCAGGCATTAAATTTTCCATAAGAACTGCCATGACAGGGAGTTTAAGCCGGATTTCACTCCCGTCCCCTAGTTTAAGCCAGACGGAAGCCAAATGCTAATTACTCTCAATTAATTGGCTAAAAGACAATGAAGCAGGTACAATACTGCTTCCCCAGCTCCCCCAGCTTCCCCAGCTCCCCCAGCTCCCCCAGCTCCCCCTGCGCCCGATTTAACCGTAAAATCTATTTGAGTACTTTAACTGGTCAAAAGCGACCTTGAGGAGCAACTTTCACAGAAATTTAATATTTATCCCAGTAGATTTCATCAAAACTACACCCAATCTGCTGAGGTTCGGCTGCACAATAGAGGAAGCGAAAGCACCCTGCCTAAAAACCCTATATCAAGGCAGATAAATGAACCCGTGAAGCCCTGACAGGGTAAGCTCACATTCTGGTTTAGACTTTGGTCTTAAATGGGAATGTGGGCTTCCCTCATTAAATAATAAATAAGTAATATAAAACTCAGACAATTTTCAGCAGGGTAAGAGCATCTCAATTAGGCTTGACATAAGGACTCAGAGGAATTTAAGGTAGAGTCAATGAAACCAGAGGAAAGAACTCGAATCATATAATCGTTATCCATAGCAGTCCGTTTCATTTTTTGCCGGAGACTACGTTGGTAAGTTTGTTCGCGATTGAGAACATTAAGAGCAATGCGTCGGAGTAGAGAAAAATTCCGGGGACTGTGGAAGGAACGAATACGGCAAGAATCTTCTGCGAAAGTACAATTCCCGAGTCCAATGAGCCTGGTTTTCAATACCCCAATGTTTGCGGATAGCTCGACCTAAAAATAGGGCGTCACTGTGTAAAGAAATCAGATAAAACTGAACATCACGAGTAGTGTGATTCCAAAGACGGCGCACCCGGACAACCATAACAACGCTTTGAATTCCTACCCAAAGTCGGGGTTGGTAAAGTTCGCCAATAGCAGAAACTGGAACCGACCAGACTTGACGGATTTCCGTGCGATAATCTCACTTATGCAAGCTAGCTATGTCAAGTACATTTTTTATCGGTTTGCTTGTGCCAGTCAGGTTGACCCATATCCAGGGCGCGATCGCTTTCCCTTTTGTCTTGCTCCATAATGACCGCCTGACAACGGTTTTGGCTTAACCCCGCCAGGGGCGCGATCGCAAACTTTCTGAATCTCAAATGACTTTGACTTTTGTCAAGTACAATTTATACTAAATTAGATGAGCTTACCCTGCAATTTTCAGCTTGATGTGGCATATCTAAATCAAGAGGATGAAGTTCCGTAGTAGGCACTTTAGTGCTGAAGTCGATTACCTAAGCTGTTCGGCATTGAGATTGGGATACCTAAAACCCTGAAAAGCAACAGGCAACAGGCAACAAGCAACAGGGAATGCACAATTTAAATGCGTTTTGGCTTAACCAGGGTGATATCACCATAAGTCCCACGATTTAGTGCAGCAAAAATCTGATGTCATCTCAATGGTTAAATCTACTTCGCTTATTTCAATCCCGTTTATCTCAGCAAATTACGCTCTGGGTATTTATTAGCCTAATTTTTATCGAAAGTCTGATTCTCATCCCATCATATTATCGACGCAAACATGAACTCCTTGGTCAATTGGAGGACGTTTCCGGAGAAGTCGTTGAGAGTGTCGTGCGATTGACCCAACAAAATATGTCTCCGATTGTATTTGGGGAGGAAGTTGTCAAGTTAACTCGTGGTTCTCAGGTTATTTTAGGCGTTGCCATTTACCAAGAAAACGGACAACCGATGGGAATCTTTGGTGAATCTCCTACACTTAGTTTCCAGGATATTCAACAGTCTGATCTTCCCCATGTTCGTAAATTGCAGGGGCAACGATATGATGTGGCTTGGTCAGCCGAAAAACTCGGAAAACCTTATATCATTATCATTCGTCATGATGCATCCTCGATTCAACCCCAGTTATACGCTTTTATTCTCAGAATCGCGGGTTTAGTCTTGTTAATTTCACTGTTTGTTACGGGAACAACGATGTTGGTGTTAGGGAAAACCGTCATTGTTCCCATCCTAAAACTTCGTCAAGACTTAATTAACGCTGGAGAAGCCATTAGCCACAATCAGTTAAATCCCAATTTCTATGCTTTATCCGTTCAGCGTCATGATGAGTTAGGTGATGTCATGACAGCCTTTAATCAGATGTTTCAGCGGATCACCTGGGAAATTAGCGAACGTCAGCGGACAGCGGAAAAATTGCGGGTTGAACAAGAAAAGTCTGAACGTTTATTGCTCAATATTTTACCAGAAACCATTGCCGAACGATTAAAACAAAATCCAATTTGTATTGCTGATGGATTTACAGATGTGACGATTCTATTTGCGGATATTGTTGGCTTTGCCAAACTCTCTGAACGAATCTCACCAACAGAATTGGTTAACTTACTCAATGAGATATTCTCCGCCTTTGATCATCTGACAGAGAAGCATAATTTGGAGAAAATTAAAACCATTGGTGATGCTTATATGGTTGCCAGTGGCTTGCCGACACCACGCCCTGATCATGCTGCTGTGATCGCAGAAATGGCGCTGGATATGCAACAGGAAATTCAACAGTTTAATACTATGCATAATACTGACCTAAGTATTCGCATTGGCATTAATACGGGTGCGGTGGTAGCTGGCGTGATTGGCACGAAAAAGTTTATTTATGACTTATGGGGGGATGCGGTCAATACAGCTAGCCGCATGGAATCTCATGGACTTCCAGATAGCATTCAAGTGACAACCGCGACGTATCAACATTTACACGATAACTACGAGTTCCAAGAACGGGGTATCATTCCCGTGAAAGGCAAGGGGAAGATGATGACTTATTTTTTGACCAGGAAAAAAGATCCGGATATATAATCTTATTTTGTGAAGATAAGCAAAAGGGCAAAGTACAGCCGATAAAAAACTTATTCCCTCTCTTGACAATTAAATCCGTTGAGTCAAGATAAAAGCAGGGTGCGATCACGGTCAAACTGGTATTTTGAACGGTTCTTGTACCAGGTTAATGAATGGAAATGCTTGGCTTATGCTTAAAACCGATACACCCGTGTTGGCTAAACTTTATCGCTATATTCCCGTTGGGTTAACCTTAACGGTGGGAATTGGACTCTCAATTGTGGCAACGACAGTGGCTTGGGGATGGTCAAATCATCAAACCCAATCAGAATTGCAACAGCGAACCGATCACCTGACGACCACATTTCAACGTAAAATTGATGAATATTATTATATGGTTGTCTCCTTGGGTGCGTTTCATGAAGCGTCTGATCAGGTGCAGCAAGAGGAGTATGAAGCGTTTACCCAACATTTTCTATCTATCCATTCAGGGATTTTAACCCTGGGTTGGCTGAAACCAGTGTCGGCACAGGAACGCCCTAGTTATGAAGCGAAAATGGCAGAACGGGGATTGACAAATTTCTATATTTATGAATACAATTCTAAAAAAAAACAGGTAATTGCTAAAGCGCGTTCGGATTATTTTCCGATTACCTTTTCTGCACAAAAAGATGTGATCGGTTTTGATCTAGCGTCTCATCCGGTGGGTAAAAATATACTAGAAAAAGCTCGCACAACAGGACGCCTAGTCGCCACCAGTAAGCTCAAGATACCGGGTAAACCGCCTGATAGTCTAACGATTTTGCTACCGCTTTACCATGAGGATATGCCTCATAATACGCCAGACAGTCGCCGTCAAGCTTTTCGGGGGGCAATGATTGGGGTTTATTCATTAGAAGAAATTATCACAAATTCACTGAAAGGAGTTCAGATTGATACACTCAATTTTTGCCTATCTGATCCGTCGTTACCCGCTGCTGAACAGTATCTGGCACTGTATCAATCGCGGACACAAACAGTTGAGATGAAGCCGGATTTATCATCTTGCCAGAACTCTGTTTTCTACAATCACTCGATTCAAATCGCGGATCAGGAATTGTCACTCCGTTTTTGGGAAATACCAGAGAATTCAGGTTTAGCGATTCCACCTCTGGCTGGAGTCACGCTGTTGAGTGGCTTGTTATTAACCGGAACATTGGTGATGTATATTGTGCGATCGCTCGATGACATGGCTGCGATTGAGGTAGAACGGGAAAAATCAGAACTCCTGCTGTTAAATATCTTACCTAAAGCGATCGCCGATCGCTTGAAACAAAACCAGCAGACGATTGCCGATAGTTTCACAGAAGCAACTGTATTATTTGCGGATATTGTGGGGTTTACCCAGCTTTCCCAACGGATATCGCCAACAGAATTAGTTAAGTTACTCAATGAAATTTTTTCTGCCTTTGATCAGCTTACCGAAACTTACGGCTTGGAGAAAATCAAAACCATTGGCGATGCCTATATGGTTGTAGGTGGATTACCGACTCCCTGTGATAAGCATGCTGCTGCGATCGCAGAAATGGCGATGGATATGCAACAGGTAATTAAACAGTTCAATCACCAGTATCATGCTGAACTGAATATTCGCATTGGTATTAATACAGGCGCGGTAGTGGCTGGTGTCATTGGCAGGAAAAAGTTTATTTATGACTTATGGGGAGATGCGGTAAATACAGCTAGCCGCATGGAATCTCATGGACTTCCGGGTACAATTCAAGTGACAGCCGCGACGTATAAAGATTTACAGGATCAGTATGTGTTTCAAGAACGGGGAATGATTCTGGTGAAAGGGAAGGGGGAGATGATGACTTATTTTTTGATCGGGAAAAAAGAACCGGATTCCTAATCCCCTCACTCAATAATAACGCTGAAGTATGCTACAGAAAGATTACAAGCAGTAGCAATTTGTTCTAGACTTAAACGCAAGGAAAATAGTAGAATAACCGTTTGTTGTTGTTGTTGTTGCAACGCTCTTTCTGCTCTGGCGGCACGTTGGCGTTCCTGTTGAATGAGTGTAGGGAGGATGAAAAATTTTAAACCCTAATGTAAAAAAAATATCAATCCATTGTAGGGGCGGGTTTAGGGACTCAATTGGGTGGCTTAACGATAACTGAACAACAAAACCCGCCCTTTATTTAATGGATTACTACAAACTACGAACATTTTCGGTGCGTTACGCTACCCTTTGGGAACGCTTCGCTAACGCACCCGACTTTAACGATTCTGGTGACAGTTCAGACTCCACTGGAATCGTCACAATAAACGTTGTTCCTTTGCCTACTTCACTGTCTACCGCAATTTCACCCTGATGGCGTTCCACACATTTTTTGACAATCGCTAGTCCTAATCCGGTTCCCGATATTGTCCCCACATTACTGCTGCGATAAAAGGCATCAAATAACTGATCTTGCTCTTTTTCGGGAATCCCAATTCCTTGGTCTTTAATCGTGAATGTGACCTGATCAGCGTCAAACATGAGGTCAAATTGTACCGTTCCTCCTTCTGGGGAATATTTAATCGCATTTGACAGTAAATTGGTTAAAAATTGTCGTAATAGTTTCTCATCGAGACAAACCCAACGTGACCTACCTTGACGGCGAAACCCAATCTGATGCGGCGTTTTCACCGTCAGTTGTAACTCTTCCACTAATTCATGGCAAAATGCCTCTAAATCCAGCGGAACAGGTTTAAATTCCAGTTTACCCGCTTCTGCTTTATTAATTAATAACACATCACTAATTAACTGAGTCATGTGGTGAATTGTATTTTGAATTCGTTGGAAATGCCGCTGCTTTTTATCTTCCTGCCATTTATGACCGTAATGTTGCAGTAATTCACTGGATGAGAGAATCGTGGCTAAGGGGGTACGATACTCATGGGAGACGACGGAGATAATATTGGATTTGAGTTCACTGAGTTCTTTTTCTTTAGTTAAACTCTGGCGCAGTTCAGCTTCTAAATGCTGGCGCTGGGCAATCTCTTGTTGCAAATCATGATTTTTTTGTCGTAGTTCTTCCGTTTGTTTAGCCACACGACATTCCAGTTCCTCGTTAAGCTGTTGCAGTTTCTCCTCACTCTGGCGCAGTCGCTTTAAGGTTTGCGATCGCTCAATAGCATGGCGAATTGAACGGGTCAATAATTCATGATCAATTTTGCCTTTAACTAGATAATCTTGCGCCCCTTGGCGTAAGGCTTCTAAGGCAGTTACTTTATCATTTAATCCCGTGAGAACCACAATGGGTAAATCGGGGACAGTTTCATGGGTTTTTGCCACAGTTCCTAATCCTTGTTTATCGGGAAGAGATAAGTCTAATAACACGACATCAAAGTCGTTATTTTGTACTGTTGATAACGCCGTTTTGAGTTGTTCAACGTGCGTCAGTGACCAAGGCATTTCTTCGGCGTCTTCCAGAATTTCTTGCAACAGATCCGCATCAGCCGGGTTATCTTCGACTAGCAATATTTTTATGGGTGGGAATATCGACATTATTGTTACTCCGAAGGTAGTTGAACCAAAGCTAACCAAAAGGCTTCAATTAGCTTGATGACTGACATGAATTGTTCGACATCAATAGGTTTGGTTACATAACAGTTTCCATTCAATTCGTAGGTTTTGAGAATATCTCGTTCGGCGGCTGATGTGGTCAGAATAATCACTGGAATGCGCTTTAGTTGCGAATCCGCTTTTATTTCCGCTAAAACCTCGCGTCCATCTTTTTTGGGCATATTCAGGTCAAGCAAGATTAAATCTGGGCGGGGAACATCGCTATATTGACCTTGACGTCGTAAAAAAGTTAGGGCTTCCACGCCATCTTTAACCCAGTGTAAATTGTTGAGAACTCTGGCTTCACTAAAGGCGTCAACGGTGAGATCAGCATCGCTGGGAGAGTCTTCAACTAGGAGAATTTCTATCGGTCGAATTGTCTTAATAAAAGTCATGGTCATGATGAATGATCAATTGAATAGTGGTAGATTAGACAATTAAACTGGAATCGTGAAATAAAAGGTTGTGCCAATCCCTAATTCAGAATTGACCCAAATTCGTCCTCCATGACGTTCGACAATTTTCTTACAGATAGCCAAACCAATTCCGGTTCCAGGATAGTCGCGGCGAGAATGTAAGCGCTGGAATATTGTAAAAATGCGTTCTAAATATTCCGATTCCATGCCAATCCCATTATCTCGAACGACAAACGTCCATTCGTTTCCCTGGTTTTGGGCAGAAATGTGGACGTTCGGTGGGGTTTCACTCCGAAATTTAATCGCGTTACCGATTAGGTTTTGGAAGAGTTGAGTTAATTGAGTTTGATCAGCAATGACAGTGGGTAAGGCGTCATAAGTAACCATCGCTTGACTTTCTGCGATCGCGACGTTTAAATTCTCCATTGCTTGTCGGATAATTGTCTCACTATCCGTAGGTTGTAGGGGTTTCCCTCGCGTTCCCACCCGTGAAAATTCCAGCAAGTCATTAATTAATTGCTGCATCCGCGTCGCCCCGTCCATAATGTAATGGAGGTATTTATCTGCCTTGGCATCCAGTTGGTTTTGATACTTACGACTGAGAAGTTGGGCGTAACTATTGACGGCGCGTAAGGGTTCTTGTAAATCGTGGGAAGCGACATAGGCAAACTGTTCTAAGTCGCGATTGGATTGCCATAGTTCTTGATTTAGTTCTTTGAGTTTTTCTTTGGCTTGCTTGCGTTCCGTGACGACTTCGGTGTTCATAATAATGCCGCTAATGTCGCCACTATTGCCAATCCAAGGACGGATTTCCCAGGAAATCCATTGCTTCTCTCCATCGGCGCGGATAAATAAGTCTTCGTCACATTGTTTACTTGCCCCCTGGAGACAATGCTGATGAATTTGTTTCCAAGTATCGGGAATTTCGGGAAACAGTTCGTAGTGATTTTTGCCGATAATATCTTGATTCTCTAAGGTGTAGTCCTCTAACCAGCGGCGACTAACTAACTGGTAATTCATCTGCTTATCAAACATGGCGATCGCGGCGGGGGTATATTCCAGAAGCAGCCGCAGCATTTCCGCGTTATGGCGCAAGGCTTCCTCGGTTTGTTTGGCTTCCGTGATATCTTGGACGAGGGACAAAATTGAGACCATTTTACCGGATTCATCCAGGAGAACTGATTCGTACCATTGACAAATTACCACTTTGCCATCTTTGGTTAGATTGCGATTTTGGTAGACAACACTGGAGGTACTCCCATCCAGTAACCCACTCATTTATTGGCGGACAAGTTCAACATCGTCGGGATGAATAAACTGCCAATCGGCTGAACGCTTTCCGAATACTTCTGGCGTTGTCCAACCAAAGATTTTTTCCGCTTGTTTTGACCAACGCTGCACCCGGAACTGGTTATCCCATTCCACGACAGCTAAGGGAGAATTCTCGACATGGAATCCTAAGCGTTGATGGGCGTCTTGTAAGGCTTTGGTTTGTTGTTGCAGAATAATTTCGGCTTGCTTCTTTTCGGTAATGTCCGTCCAAAAGCCAACCATTTCCAAGGGGTTACCGGCTTCATCACAAATCAGTTTCAGTTCATCATGCATCCAGCGGTGAGTGCCATCCTGATGTAAGAAGCGGTATTCATAAAGATAATGTCCCGTGTCAAAAAGTTTGGGTAAATTGGCGAAAACACGGGGAACATCTTCGGGATGAATATGATTTGCCCAAAACTGTGGATCAGTGATAAAGTCTTGGGCAGAGTATCCGACGACAGTTGCTGTATTATTACTCATAAACGTAATGCCATAGTTCCCGGAAACTTGGCGACTATAGAGTACCGCCGGACTATGAGACAGGAGATAACGCAGGCGTTCTTGAGTTAACCGCAGTGTAGACAGGGTACGCTTGCGATCGCTAATATCCCGATTTGACCCGACAATTCGATAAGGCTTACCGTTAGCATCGCGTAAACTGGCGCCACGGGATAAAATCCAGCGATAATTCCCGTCTTTATCCAGCAGGCGGTGTTCCAGTTCTAAGCTAGGGGTTAATCCGTCAATATAGTCTTGAAACGTAGCCAGTACTCGTTCCCGATCGCCTGGATGAATCCGATTCAACCACTCAGTAGCGCGATCGGAAATTTCATCGACGTGATACCCTAAAGTTTGACTCCAACGGGGAGAATAGTAAACCTGATCGGTTAGCAGATTCCAATCCCAAAGTCCATCATTTGATCCTTCTGCTACCAGTTCATACCGTTCTTGAGTTTCTTGGAGAATGGTTTCAGTCTGCTTCTGTTCAGTAATATCGCGTCCCACCGCATAAATTAACCCTTTAGCTGGAAATGAGGCGCTATTCCAACCTAACCAGCGATAGGAACCATCTTGACAGCGATAGCGATTCTCAAATTGAATGGATGTCGTACCTGTCGCCAGTTTTTCTATTTCAGTTAAGGTGGCGGCGCGATCATCGGGATGGACAAATTCTAGAAAGGGTTGAGTTAAAAGTTCCGTTAGGGGATAGCCGAGAACCCTTTCAAAGGCGGGATTTACTCGTTTGAAATACCCATCGCTTCCCGCAATCGCCATGAGATTAACGGACATGTTAAAAAAGCGATCCAGTTCACATTTTCCGGAGAGTGGATCAGTGATTTCTCTGGCGACAGCATACCCATATCCCGCCTCGTCGTAGTTCCATGTCCACTCTAACCAGTGGTAGTTCCCCTCACGGTGGCGATAACGGTTCCGAAAGGAAACAGGAACCGCTTTCGTGGCTAAAGCCGTCAGCGTGGCGGTGACATCCTCTGGATGGACAAGTTCAATCCAACGGCGCGATCGCACATTTTCCGGCACCCACCCCAAAACCTTGCACCAAGCGGGGTTGAGTTGTCCAATCCTGCCGTCAGGTTCGATAATACAGAAGAGATCGGCTGAGTAATGGAAAAAAGCTTGCCATTTAGGGTCAGCTTGAATTATTGTATGCTGCACGGGATTGCCCATGAGAAGTCTTATCCTAGAAGCGGTTATACAGGGATGGTTTCCTTAATTTTCATCACTTTTAGGCAAACTGTTGACCGAAAAAGTACCCAATTTTGTGAGGATGGCGGGTAATCCTTCGGTGAAATTACGGATACCAGTTTGTAGTAGGGGCTTTAGCCCCTAATTGTATTGGTTTCTTTCCCTATAATTCTGTAGGATTTAGCAGCGAGTTTTTGACCAAATTAGATAAACCGTAGGGTGGGCAATGCCCACCAGCCAAAATTTCAGTACCATTCCACCTAATGGAATCATACAGCTAAACTAGGGAAATAGATTTTAGAATTAAATCGGGTGTGGCATAGCTAATAGTGATGGATTAGAATTATAGCAAAAAACTGTAGGGGCGCACCGACGTGCGCCCAATTTAATCATAAAATCTACCCAAATCTTACCTGTACTATTTACCCCGTTTGGCGATGAAGTAGTCTAGGTACAATCTCAGTAGCAAATAGGGTAAGGAGACTATAGCGCCAATAATTAACCCATCCTTGATTTCGCCAGTCCCCTAAAATCCATCTTGAACCGATAAAAAGGGTTAAGACTAAAATTAAACCGATTCCGCCCAAGAGCAATCGCCTTTTCCAAGTAGAGGGCGGTGTAAACTGAGGTTGAGTGAGAAAAAATCCTGTAATGACTCCTAAAGAACGCGCTAAAGGTTCCCATAAACTGGCGATAAAAAACGTCAGGATGACAACTGTAACCCGAACAATAAACCTCGGTTTTACCGGAATAGACCAGGCTGTACCTATTGCAGCAAAAAGAATACCTACAATCAATCCGGCGACTACATCGAGAGGAAAGTGAACCCCTAAGTAGAGGCGCGATACGGCAATTAGGGGAAGAATAATGAGACTCCACACCCATAGCCAGAGACGGCGATGGTGTAACGATAAGTAAATCCAAAAGGTGGCTGAACCTTGAATATGTCCACTAGGAAACGATGCATTTTCACTCGTCGCGATCGCGTCAGCAGAAGCGATGTCCGGATTTAACTCGAAGGGACGAGGCATATCAAATAGTTCTTTGAGGATTGTATTACACCCATAACTAATCCCTAAGAGTAGTCCTAACTGGCGACCTGTCCATGGGTCAATTAACCAGTAATAGAGGGTGAGTAAAGCGATGTAGGCGTATTCCGAACCGAGATTGGTAATCGCCAAGACTAAAGGCTGCAAACGTTGTCCTAGCAGTTCCTGAATCCATTCTATGGTTGTCATCGCGTCTTAAATTTTTGTTAAATTCGTGTCATTTTCTCAATCAGAGATTGATGTTGGGAATGACATTTGATTAATTCGTCTCGCTTGCCTAATTCAAAATCATTAAAATCAAATCCAGGAGCGACTGTAAATTACGGCGTCCCGAAAATCGTTTGGGTAGACTCTCGTGGGCTATTGCTTCATCAGAACGATAAGTTTCCTTGTAATATCCTCCTTCTGGATGGTTTTGAAGTCCCAGCTTTTCAATCCAGTATCCGGCGTTTTTTATGGACATATAGTTTCGACTGATCAATCAGTCTTTAATCAGAAATCATTTTATCCTATTCAGCACTAAAATGATATTCCCATCAAAAACATTAATTTATTCCTAAAATTTTTGCTTCTCGACTTATATTATCTACCCTAAATTATTGTATTATCGGCTTAATCCCAGACGTTACTTGATGAATCCATCCCACATATTTGGTTCGCACCTGTTTAAAAAAAGCCGCTATCATCCAATCTTCGACACTATGAGCAGCATAGTCTTTTGAATACGGTTCTCGAAAGAGTTCTATTAACCAGTGAGCATAACGAAGTCTCCGTTGATTTCCATCCAGAATAATCAATTGTCCTCCAGGTTTGAGCAAGCGAAAGCATTCTTGTACAATTAACAGGGAAATTTGGGGTGGCATTTCGTGCAATACCATGGAGACTGTGACTAAATCAAACGAAGCATTATCAAAACCAGACGCTTCAGCTAAACCATGCTGCCATTGTATCTCTAGTCCTGCTTGCTGTGCTTTGTAATCTGCCACAATCAGCATATACGGAGACAAATCCAATCCGATAACAACGGCTTCCGGAAACGCCTGCTTTAACATCAATGTTGTCGAACCTGTACCACAACCCAGATCAAGAATTCGACTGGGTGGCTTTTCAATAATCGTTATTAACTGTTCGCGAATCCGAGTTTCATTGGGTGGGGAAGCATAAGCCGTCACAGTATCATAGCTAATAGCCGCTATAGGATTAAGATAGCCACCTTGAATACCATGAAAATTTGGCTGGCTATAATAGTCAGGATAAATGAAATTGGTTTGTTGGAAACGTTCACTCTGCTTTTGCCAATCAATGGTTTCATAGAACTGGATTTGATCTTGACCAATCACGATGCTTATAATTGGCTTTAAGAAAAGCTCTCCTATTCGATTTTTAGGGATAGACATAAGTAGTCGGACTAAAGAAAACAGCAATTAAAAACAAACCCTGTAGGGGCGACCCGCTGCACAAATGAACACCACCAACCTATTAATTTTATCGGGTCGCCCTGCATCGGGTATCGGAAATTAAAGGTAAACACCGCGTACATTGGACGGGGGCGAGTCGAGACAAGTTAATTATGACACCGCCACATTTTATCAGCGACTCGCCCCTACAATCCCTACAATCCCAATAATCCCAATAATCCCTACAATCCTTACAATTCCTGACCTTGCGGCAGAATCAGGAAATATTCAGGAAGTTTTATGGTAAGCTAATGAACGTTCAAAATGCTTGACTCTAAATTATGCAGTTAAAGTCCATCAAACAAAAAAAAAATTTTTCAACGCCATAAAAGTTATATCCACCAGTCTGATCAGTGGCGCAATTGCACTAGAACTCTGGAATATTTATGCTTTATTCAGTGATCTGAGTGTCCCCACAATCCTGGAACCCGTTTTTTGGCTGGGGCGTATTGCCGTTACCATTCATTTAGTGGAAGCGATTATCGCGGCGGCTTATGCGCCTTCTAGACAAAAGACACCCATCGTCTATGGAACTTATACATTCTTTGTGGGTACAGTGGGTTTGTTAGAATTATTTGATCAGGAGGATGAGTAGATGTGGCGAAACTTCCCATCCTTGTTATCAGTCTGGATTACCCGATAGTCACAACTTAAGACTCTCGCACTCCCAACTCTTTTAAGTTATACTCATATCTTGCCTTACTGGTAATCAGCT
The DNA here is from genome assembly GCF_040218875.1 of Coleofasciculus sp. D1-CHI-01. Lineage (NCBI taxonomy): Bacteria > Bacillati > Cyanobacteriota > Cyanophyceae > Coleofasciculales > Coleofasciculaceae > Coleofasciculus > Coleofasciculus sp. D1-CHI-01. Next base: position 64,085 of record NZ_JAVJQP010000028.1, on the reverse strand, counting down.
TAAAGTACTGCTGTGGTGGGTAAGAGCAACGAACGATACGATAAGCATTTTGAATTTTATAACTCTTGCCCACCCTACATAAACTACATAAACTTTCCAAACTTTTTTAATGAGACGTGTATGAAATTTGTCGAGGCTATACCCATAACTTTATGCCTAAGTGGTATCTTCGTAGTTGTTCCGATAACCTTAGCTCAAGTTCCGGCTAAGATACCGACACGAGTGATCAGCCAAACGCTTGCCAACACTCCAGAAGAACCTCCGGTTGGCGGGTTATACGTTCAATCGGAAGAGGGACAACAGCAAGTCTTTCCCCTCAAGCATACCGAGGTGAATGCCAAAGTTACAGGAAATGTCTCTCAAGTTGAAGTAACACAAACCTTTGAAAACCCCTTTGCGGAACCCTTAGAAGCTGTCTATGTCTTCCCCTTGCCTGATGAGGCGGCGGTGTATGATATGGAAATTAAAATCGGCGATCGCACGATTAAAGGCGAGATTAAAAAACGTGAGGAAGCCCAAGCCATTTACGAACAGGCGCGTCAGGAAGGACGAACGGCGGGACTCCTAGAACAAGAAGGGGCCAATATCTTTACCCAGTCTCTGGCGAATATCAAACCCGGAGAACAGATTGATGTCACAATTCGCTACACCGATAGCCTAAAATTTCAGGGCGGTGACTATGAATTTGTGTTTCCCATGGTTGTTGGACCCCGCTATATTCCGGGTACTCCCATGGATAATAGTGGAAATACGAACCAAGTCCCCGACGCCTCCCGAATTACCCCCCCAGTTCTCAAGCCGGGAACTCGTTCAGGACATGATATTAATGTAACCGTAGAGATTAATGCTGGTGTACCGATTCAGGAGGTGCGTTCCCCCTCCCATCAGATTCGCAGCGAACGCCGAGGTGAAACGGTACAAGTACAGTTAGGCGCAGAAGACACAATTCCCAACAAAGACCTAATTTTACGCTATCAAGTCGCAGGCGATCGCACACAAGCCACCATCCTTTCCCAAGCCGATGAACGGGGTGGACATTTTGCCCTTTACTTGATTCCCGCCCTAGACTATCGTCCCAATGAGATAGTACCCAAGGATGTCGTCTTTCTCATGGATACATCGGGTTCTCAACGGGGTGAACCGTTGCTGAAGTCACAGGAATTAATGCGCCGCTTTATTAATGGGTTGAATCCTGATGATACGTTTACGATTATCGATTTTGCCAATACGACGACTCAACTGTCGCCGCAACCTTTGGCAAATACCGCCCAAAATCGCACTCAGGCACTGAATTATATTAATGGATTGCAGGCAAATGGCGGTACCGAATTAATGAATGGGATACGGGCGGTGTTAAACTTCCCGCCATCTGCACCGAATCGCCTGCGAAGTGTGGTTTTACTCACCGATGGCTATATTGGTAATGAGGCGGAGGTAATTGCTGAGGTACAACGACAACTCAAACCCGGTAATCGCCTCTATAGTTTCGGCGTCGGGAGTTCGGTGAATCGCTTCTTGCTGAACCGTTTAGCTGAAGTGGGGCGGGGTACAGCCCAAATCATTCGTCAGGATGAACCCACGCAAGAGGTGGTTGAAACATTCTTCCGCCAAATTAATAATCCAGTATTAACGAATATTCAGGTCAGTTGGCAAGGAGAGGGGACATCGGCGCAAATCTACCCCCTAGCTGCACCCGATTTGTTTGCCAATCAGCCTTTGGTTTTGTTTGGACGGAAATCAGACCGTCGCAATGGCACGATTCAGATTACTGGAATGGCGGCGGGGGGTCAACGGTATGAACAAACCCTATCGGTTAATTTTGATCAGAGTAGTGATAATCCGGCGATTGCCCAATTATGGGGACGCGCCCGGATCAAAGACTTGATGAATCAAATGTTTGGCGGTGAAATCAAGTCGGGTGTAGAAGCGGTGACGCAGACAGCGTTAGATTATAATTTATTATCGCAATATACGGCATTTGTGGCGGTGAGTGAAGAAGTCCGAGTGGAACCCGATGGAACACGACGACGGGTACAAGTTCCAGTTGAGTTACCAGAAGGGGTGAGTTATGAAGGGATTTTTGGTGCGGATGATGTCGGGAATATGAGGGGAACCGCTAACTTTGCACCTACCTCCTCTGCTGCAATACCCCTGAGTAGACAAGCTGGAGGAACTAGAGGCGGTGGGGGAATTAGGCTTGAGTCAGACTCTGTTGACATAACCCGCCAAGGTTCTGCTCAACTTGAGGTGATGAAGATTGAAGGATTAGAACCGGAACAAGCAGAGAATGCGATCACGTCTCTGACTCAACATTTACAATCCCTGAATCTCCCAGAGGGTTTCACAGGAGAAATTATCTTTGAGTTACAGATTCGCAATGGTGCTGTTCAACGAGTAATCCTCGACGATATCGAGTCAACGTTACAGGATACCACCATTGTCGATCCAATTCGGCGATCGCTCTTAGGCTGGTCTACTTTAGAATCTGTTACTGGAACGATTCGAGTTACCTTGCGAGTTCCATAGATACGTTAAAACATCGGTTAAATAACTCAGGGAGAGGCGAACACTCCTACGAATACGTTACTGAGGGCGGGTTTTTTTGAGAGGTTATCATTAACCCGCTTACCTGAGTAGCTAAACCCGCCCCTACACTTGACCCTTCACAACCTTTGAGGGAAAGCTTTTGACTTTTAAGGTCTGCGAAGCCTTACTAACGTAGGGGAAAAGGTCAAGAACACAAACAATTTCTTACCGCCGTTTGCGATATCTGCGTTGTTGTCGGTGTCTGGCTATTTCCTTGCGTTTGTGCTTTTCTAAGGGAGTTTCAAAAAAGCGGTTCTTCTTCATGTCTGAGAAAATCCCAGCACGAGATACTTTGCGCTTAAATCGCCGAAGTCCAGATTCAATTCCTTCATTTTCTCCAATAATAACTTGAGCCATGCTTATCTCCTTTGAAGCTCAACACAAAAAGGGCAGACATTTACCTGCCCTCAAATTTCAAAAGCCATAATAACTTAATTCCTTATCGTTCCTAAATTTCAGGGAAAAATAAGGAAATCAGCTTTTGACACTCCCACCGCTAAACATTTAATGCTATAGCGGTGAACAAGTTTTTTCACAAGGCGCGATTTATATATATCACCGCTCTCATGGAGTGTAGTGATATCAGTATGACACACGTGACATCATCCCAACATCGAATCGAAGATTACAATAAGGGCTTCCTAATATCGCTATTAGGCATTGCTCCCCTACGCCAGTTATCTAGGCACATTGCCCCCGATACCTCGACTTGAGAGCCAATTTCTTGCTTCTCCAGAGTCCCTGGATACGTTTTTAGATCATGGTTCAACTCTAACACGATTCAATCAATTGAGTAGGGGTTCAATGCCCCGAAGTTGGGGAGTCCATGTATCCCGACACTGACCTCACGGTTACAGTTCGGGACTTATAGCTCCCCAAACCCCTCGCCAGTTAAGTTAAAAAGAGCCACGGTTATAGCCGCCACCGCGATTCCCATTGCTTCGTTCCCGTGGTCTTGCTTTGTTAACCTTCATTGAGCGTCCCATCCATTCAGCACCATCAAGGGTTTCAATAGCACTGTCTTCGTTAGACTCAGACTCCATCTCCACAAAAGCGAACCCTCGCGGACGTCCGGTTTCACGGTCTTTTGGTACACTCACGCGAGTGACGTTACCGTATTCGGCAAAAACTTCCGTCAAATCCTCTTGAGTGACATCGTAGGACAAATTACCAACGTAAATAGACATAAGGCACTTCCTTTTTACTGAACCTGTAGCGAGTTACATCGGAGAAGTGCCTGCGGACAAAATCGAAATCGAAAAAATCGAAACAAGCTTACTCTACCGAAAATCAACCGTATATACTCTAACATCGATTGCAGGAGTTTGGCAAGATATTATCAGGTTCAAATATTAGTTCAGTATTTTGCCCATGATATAGTCAGGCAAGTCAATCTTAGAGGATATGACAGAGCAAAACTTCGTCGTCATTGACCATTGACACGGAGGGAAAACGCGAACTCAGCGAAATTGCCGTCATTGATAGTCAGGGCAAGCTCATCTATGAAGCCTTCACTGAAGATCATCCAAACAATCGTGTAGACACACCGTTCCAAGATCACATTGACCTGCAAGCGGTTTACCATAGCGAGTATGAAATCCTTAAGTCCATCATCAATGACATCAAATTGGGATTGAACCGTTTCCGGACGCGCTTGCACGATAAACAAGTCGCCTGTACCACATTTTCACCCAATCCCCACGCCGCATTAATTACAACTACATCGGGAAAGCCAGTCTCAGTATCCAGGGAAAACATCACGCCAGCACTGGCTTTATCCGATCGCACCATCTTCTGCACCCCCACCGAAAGCGCCACCTTCAGATGGTCAAAGCCTTGCGCCTGTCGATAACTAATCGCGCGATCGGTAAATAATGAGGCATAACATTTACGACAGGCTTCTAGTAATTCTTCATAGCCAGTCACATTGAGAAAGGTTTCCTGTTGACCGGCAAAACTTGCTTCCGGTAAATCCTCAGCCGTCGCGCTACTTCTCGCCGCGATATCTACATCTTGAGTATCATAGCGTTGACTAAGTTGGTCGTAAGCTTCGCGAATTTCCCTGGCAATATCTTCGGGTCACCTAATGAAGCATTCTTTCCGCCAACCATTGACACATCATCAGAGGTGAGATTTTCAAACCAACGAATGTACTGATTAGTCTTGCTCGTCATAATTAACGTTAACAGAAATAAAATAGAACTATGAATGAAACAGTCTCAAAATCTGCGGCAGTCGGGGCGGGTTTAGTAACTTATGGGTGCAATCGAAACGATAGTAGTAAAACCCGCCCCTACAAGCCTACATTAAACCCAATCGCTATTTGCTGAAATTAACTAGCCGTTTGTTTTGATTCTTTGATCATGCGAACCGCTTCTTTAACCATCTGGGAAGCATATCCCCATTCATTGTCATACCAACTCATGACTTTAACTAGATCACCATCAACGACTTCTAATTCTGGATTGTCAAGGGCAATCTTAAAAACAGCTCGACCAATTCTCCCGAAACCATTAATTGCTATCTTGGTCATGATTAAATCTCCTGTAATTTTCGGTTATGAAGAGAATACGTTTACCTGATGTACTAAGGATGTTGGGGAGCCGAATTTAGTTGGGTTGAGGTACTTTACCCAACTCCCTTAAGAGAACCTGTTAGGTTTCGCTTACGCTCTACCCAACCGACTTGAACTTGATGTACTTTTACGCTCCATGCTCCCGACAAGCGCTAGCAAGTTGTCACCCTTAACTTTAGATATGTAAAAAGCTGGTTATCGTCTGTCTGTGGGAAGAAATGACCAAGCTATATCCCTCAGACTTTTACCAGATGACACTGTACCGGAAAATTCCACTTATAGCAGAAGGCAGAAGGCTTCAAGGAAAAAGTCCCCTAGGGCTAAAGGGGGTTACTTCATCGGATTTGGTATCATTCCCTATTTTCTGAGATGAAGGAAGTGATAATCTAGATAGTGGCTACAATCTCACTTTCTTACCCCAGCGATCTCTCACGCTTGGGTTTTCCTGATTGACATCCTCCCCGGCGTAAACGCAGGGAGATTCCGACCAGAGGCGTTTGGTGACCAAACCCCTACTCTCGGCGGGCTTCGGCGTGAGCGCTCAGCCGAACGGTTGACGGCTCACCCCACAATCCGGGTGGCATAAAGTCACGCCAGTTCATGCCCTGTTGCTTAAACTCTGCCCGACTTAACCCGTGTAGGTGCAGCATGACATCGTTGATCACCCTAACTTCACCGTCTGCCGAACCAATGCCAATACCAATGGGAGCTTTCTCAATTAGCCGTTGTAAGCGATACTGCTCTTGGTGGCGTTGACGTTCCCGTCGCCATTCGGCATTAGCGATCGCACTCCGCATCGCTAAACGCAGGTCATGGGGGTGATCTGCTCTCTCACCCGATCATCCACTGCTGTAAAACCCACCCCTACAGCCTTGCTCCGGGAGCGCTTTCAACTAATAATTTTTATAATCCCTAAACTTTTGTAACGGTATCTTTCCGATTTACCCATAAATCAGGACAGTTATAAGCTAAAACGCATTTAAATTGTATATTCCCTGTTGCCTGTTGGCTGTTGCCTTTCAGGGTTTTAGGTATCCCAATTTAAATGCCGAACAGCTTATTTACAATTATTGACACAAATGTAAAGTTTTAATTACATCTATTGAGCATTATGAAAAGAAGATAACCAAAGGTATATAAAAAAGATCTGGCAACATCTCAATCTGGGGTTTTCCCGAAGAATCTGTGACATTAATCACAGCTAAATGATTGGAGAATCACAAATTTTTCACAATTTTATCACACTAAATAGTGAGAATAATCACTATATTTTATGGATTAAATTACAATAATTTCCCGAAAAATGGGAGATGATTTAGATGTAATTTGGTTGATTAGTTAGATTGAGTTGAGAGCAAACGGGGAACTAACAATGAGAGTATTTACCAATTATACAGTCAGCGAAGGAGATATAGAACTTCTTTTAAAAGACACAGATAACAATAAGGACGTATATTTGGAGGAATGGGATGCAGATGTATTATCACAAGACTGGGATGCGGATGCTTTTATCGACGAATGGGATGCAGATTATCCAGTAAATGATAATAATAGGGACATCTGGTTTAGTGACTGGAAGGAGTTTGAAACAAACTTAGACGACATACTAATTCACTGTCACGAATGGGAACTATAAGCTATCCCTAAGATTCAACAGCCTGCCATTTATTTTTCTCATTTCCGTTAATCTCAATCCCTTAATACCGTAAATAAACCGACCTTCATGTTACAGATTAGGGCGGGTTGGGCAAACGTGTTAAAGATTGTGTAACACCGTTGAGCGCCTCTTACCCGCCCCGATAAGCGGCTAAATACTTGTTCTCCCTGGAGGATAGCCATGTAGAGACAAGTACTTACGTCTGGACGTTGGAGAATTCCCTCGCTATTTTTTAAGCGGATAGGGTTCAAAAAATCGCTGCTCACCTATGGCTAAAGTGGAGTTCCCACCTTATAGGTTTCTCCTTGTACGCTTACCAAATCGCCTGCAACTAATTTACGTCCGCGTCGAGTTTCGATAATGCCATTAACAGTAACATCACCGTCTTGAATCATCAGTTTTGCTTCGCCACCTGTGGACGCGACACCCACCCACTTGAGGAACTGATCTAACTTAATGGTTTGAATTGGGCTGGTCATGCCAAAATGGACAAATCGCTGATCTGGAGTCAGATTAGGTAGTTGCAGATTTATCAGTTTCCGCCTCAGATTCTGATTCAGCCTGATCGGACTTGACAAAGTTTAGCGCGGCAGAATTTAGACAGTAACGCTGACCCGTTGGTTCTGGTCCATCATCAAATACATGACCTAAGTGAGCATCACAAGCCGCACAGAGTACCTCAGTGCGACGCATCCACAACGTATTATCGGCTTCATATTTGATGCTTTCTTCATCAATCGGTGTCCAAAAACTGGGCCAACCCGTGCCAGAATCATATTTGGTTTTGGAGGTGAACAAGTCATTGCCACAACAGACACATTTGTAGACTCCCGGCTGCTTGTTGTCGTGATACTCTCCGGTATAGGCGCGTTCCGTTCCCTTCTGTCGGGTCACTTTGTATTGTTCGGGGGTAAGCTGTTGTCTCCACTCCGCGTCACTCTTTTGTACTTTCTGAATCATGGTTTCAGCTTCCTTAACTATGCAAACATCAGGTTAAGCTATCTCTACACCCAACATGATAAGGTGATTCGTTGGCTTAGAGAAAAATTAGCGAGATTTGAGTTCATAACCCACAACTCAAATCTCTACTTTTAGTTTCCTACCGTCACCATCGTCCTTAACAGCAAATGCGGCTAAAAGCGTTGATCAAACAGGGAGGCGGTTAGGAAGGCAAATTATTGCTCGCATAAGCATCCATCTTGTAAGCTGGTGTGCGATCGCTGTAATTCGTCTGAGTCCCTGTGATCGACTCGGCTAGCTGCTCAAAGGACTCAGAACGCCAGTTGCGATCATGGATTGGCTTCCTCTGTTCGCCTCGGAAGTAAGCCTGAGTCCCTAATACAGCAACGGCGACCCAACCGACGACAAACAATGAAACTAGGATAACCATTGGGCTAATCATAATCGTTCTCCTTTGTTGAGCTATTTTGTAAATTTATGTTATTCATAATGTAACGATTTATTACAAAAAGTATCTGTGACTTGACTCTGATCCAGGAGTGATGATAATCACTATCCGCGACCCATTTTTTGATCGCTGTGAATGAATTAACAACAGAAGTCTTAGTTGTCGGTGGTGGTACAGGTGGCACAAGTGCAGCCATCCAAGCGGCACGTCGAGGCGTCAAAACCATTCTAGTCAGCGAGTTTTCTTGGCTAGGAGGAATGCTAACGACAGCAGGTGTCTGTGCGCCCGATGGCAATGAATTAGCCGCGTGGCAAACCGGGTTATGGGGCGCATTTTTGCGAGAACTCCAACAGCGACAGCCTGGAGGACTTGATAATGGGTGGGTGAGTTTGTTTACCTACCACCCTAGAATTGGCGCTCAAATCTTTACAGATTGGGTGCAAGCATTACCCAACCTCAAGTGGATTGCGGGACAAACGCCGTTAGCGGTATTAAAAGCAGGGGATTGTGTCACGGGGGTGCAATTTGCTGATGTTGTAATTCACGCCAAAGTCATCCTAGACGCCACGGAATTGGGAGATGTACTGGAATTAGCTGAGATTCCCTATCACTGGGGTTGGGAGTTGCGATCGCGCTTTGGGGAACCGAGTGCGCCTGTTGCTGACAATGACTTGACTCAACGCTATCCAGTTCAAGCACCAACTTGGGTGGTTATCCTCAAAGATTTTGGCAGCGATACAGCACCAGAAATTCCGCCCCCACCTGAATACAAACCAGAACAGTTTATCGGCGCGTGGGAGGGTTATGGGGTGGAATCCTTTCTCAATTACGGACGCTTACCTGGGGGACTGTTTATGCTGAACTGGCCCCAATCTGGCAATGATTATGGTGAGGGGGTGGGGCGCTTAGTGGAATCGGATGAATCCCGACAGCAGTTTCTTCAAGAAGCCCGTTGGCATAGTCAAGGCTTTGCTAATTTTATTCAATCTCAACTGGGACGGCGTTATGGGTTAGCTGATGATATGTTCCCGGATGCGTCCCTCGGTAGTGGGGCTTACGCCCTACATCCTTATTATCGAGAAAGTCGGCGTCTGGCAGGGATGGTGACGTTGCGGGAACAAGAGATTTTACCGATAACGGGAGGTCAAGTTGCGCCTTTGCCTGTCGATGAGTCAAGCACTTTTGCCGGAATTGCTGTGGGCAATTATGCCAATGACCATCATTATCCCGGTTTTACCTTTCCCTTAGCCCCAAAATCCATCCGTTGGGGAGGGCGTTGGACAGGAACACCGTTTACGATTCCTTATGGTTGCCTTGTACCCGTGTCAATGGATGGTTTGTTGGTGTGTGATAAAAATATTTCGGTCTCTCACATTGCCAATGGTTCGACGCGGTTGCAGCCTGTAGTAATGAATCTGGGTCAAGCCGCAGGAATGGCAGCGGCGTTGTGTGTGGAACTTGGCTGTCAGCCGAGGGAGTTAGCTGTCCGACATATTCAAGAGGCATTGTTGGGCGATACTATTGCCCCGGCTGCTGTGATGCCCTTATTTGACAAATCCCTTGATGATCCCGATTGGCGGTATTGGCAACGTTATTACTTGGATCATCCAGAAGAGTATCCCAGTTCGGGCATGGTTGAGGAGCAGGGGGAGATAAGGGAGATGGGGGAGCAGGGGAAGCAGGGGGCGCAGGGGAAGCAGGGGGAGATAAGGGAGATGGTAGAGAATTTCCCCAATCACCAATCACTAATCACCAATCGCCAATCATATACCTTAATCTATTTCACTGGCATATTCCAACGTCGTGCTGACCAGGATTACATGATTACCCTGAGTGAACCTGAAAGTCTTATGGGTCAAATTTGGATATTGATTACGATACAACCGGATGTTAATCAGCAACTCCAGCATTATCCTCATCAGCAACAGCTACAAGGGTGGGGATGTTTTAATCCAGCGGGAAACTGGTTGCTGGTGAACCGTTTGCACTGATCAGGAATTAATCTGCTCCTGTTGCGCTAAAAAGGGCGGGTTTAGTGAGGTTAGGGGTTGTCTCCAAAATGTTATTGGTAAAACCCGCCCCTACAACCTTTCTCTTGCTCCCAGACGTGCCATGGCATCTGTGTACCTCTGCACCCCAATTCCCCTCACCCAAATTGGGAACAAACGAAAGATAAACAGGCTAGTTTACCATTAAACTTCACACAATCAACAATAACTCTGACGGGAATTTTTCCTGAACCATGAGTAAAGAGTCCGTAACAGGGACTAGAAACCCTGACACGGACATCTGCTATGCGCTTTTACACTTCTGTTACGTTAGTGAGCCTGCTTACGCTCTCATTGGCTGTCAATGCTCATGATATTCGCGATCGCTCGGTCTCACTTTTTCAGTCTACTCCTGCCCACTCGCTATTGTCTTTAGTGAAAACTGGAGATGCGGGTCCTCAAGGTCCTGAGACCAATCGCGGTGGACAACGGCGTTTCTTCACCTCCCAAGACACCCTCGCGCCCCAGATTTGTCACCGGGGTAGTGGACGGCGCGAATTTACTTGGGCATAGGTAGTTAGTGCCATTTGATATAATATATACTTTCCTGGAAGAATTATCCCCCCTAGTTGTGACCCATCCAGGGGGTCTTCCAGTTAATGGTATCTCCTGGGTTGTTTATCTTCCGTCGTCTATAATCTAAGGAGAATTTAGACTTTAATATTAGGGTGCTTTAAATTGTTAAGCGCATGTTTTGCTGTTTAAGTTGGACTCGCTGGTTTAGGTGAAGCCGTGGGTTCGTCATTACCTTTTATTCTGTTGTACCCATGCGATGTGACCGCTCCCTAAAATGACTAATCATCTCGATCTGATCAAAAGCCTTAGCCCCAGCGCCATGGATCAGATTATGATATATCTGGCTTTCAGCGCAATGAGAACCAGTGGACACCGACATGGGGCATTTCTAGATGCGGCGGCAACGGCTGCTAAATGTGCGATTTACACGACCTTTTTGGAACAGAGTGAAAATATCCGGATGACCGGACATTTACACCATATTGAGCCAAAGCGGGTCAAGGTTATTGTTGAAGAAGTTCGACAGGCATTAACGGAAGGAAAACTGCTGAAAATGCTGGGATCTCAAGAACCCCGCTATTTGATCCAGTTTCCTTACGTGTGGATGGATCAGTATCCCTGGCAACCCGGGCGATCGCGGATCTCTGGCACTAGCCTGCACAAGGAAGAAAAGCGAATTCTCGAAGAAAAACTGCCGGATCATCTCCCAGATGCCCAAGTGGTGAGTTCTTTACAGTTCATGGAATTGATTGAGTTCCTGCACAGTCGTTCTCAGGAAGATTTACCCCCAGAACGGCGGGCATCTCTTTCAGAAGCCATGGCGGAGCATATCAAAAGGCGTTTGCTGTACTCCGGAACCGTGACGCGCATTGATTGTCCTTGGGGTTTACCTTATTATGCTCTGACCAGTGCCTCGTATTCGCCTGTAGATGGCAAAGAACGTACCTACACGATGGTGGAGGATACGGCGCAGTACTTCCGGTTGATGAAAGAGTGGGCAGAACGTCAGGGCGGTGTGATGCGGGTGTTGGAGGAATTGGATATTCCACCGGAAAATGTTGATCAAGCCATGGCAGAACTTGATGAGATTATTCGCGCTTGGGCGGATAAATATCATCGCGATGATGGTCAACCGATGGTTTTACAAATGGTGTTTGGTCGGCCAATAGAATAGTTATTGGTCATTGGTCATTGGTCCTTAGTTAGTTGTTTGACTGAGGACTTTTCTTTGAGGTTATGTCTGGCTAAAGAGCCATCATTTCTTTGTACCTTGCCACTTTTTTCCCTTCTGCCTTCTGGCTTCTGCGATCAACTATCCGGCTAATCCCATGATACTGTGCCAGATGACGACAAACAGGATAGCCGCGATCGCACCAATTAACGTATTGATAAAATTCACGACTTCGTTAGTCATCCATTCGACCTGAGATTGCCAGGTGGCACCAATCACACTTTCTAGGTTAGTGGCAATAAAGGCAGCTAATACACAAAAATAAACACCTGTCAAGTCTATAAAGCCAACGCCCCAACCCAGAACCGCGATCGCAGCCGAGGCGACAGCCCCCGCCAGAGTTCCTTCTAAGCTAACTGCACCTTCGGTTCCGGGGGATACAGGTTGTAAGGTGGTGATTAAAAAGGTGCGCTTACCGTAAGCTTTACCCACCTCACTGGCGGTAGTATCAGAAAGCTTAGTGGCAAAACTAGCGACGAACCCCAGTAGGAGGAAACTGCGATAGGGTTCATCCAAGAAAAGAACGCCCACCGCGCAAAGCGTACCTGTTAGGGCGGAACCCCATACATTTTCCGGTCCTCTAGCGCCTGAACGCTTTTCCGCGATCCCCGCTGCTTCTTTTTGTGCCATACCGATACGGGTAACCGCAGAACCGACTAGGAAATAAACCATAACAATCAGATACCCTTGCCAGCCTAACGTCCCCCAAATCACAATTCCCAACGCCCAGGCGTGGAGAATTCCAGCGCGGGTGAGGAGTTGCTTGGGGATCACCCAGGCGATCGCTAATAATACTGTATTCAAGACGACGGCAATAAGCCAAGGGTTGAGAGAATTGAAGGTTGCAAGCATTTACTAAATGTTGAGTTTTGAGTGTGTAGGGGCGGGTTTTACTATTATCGTTTCTAACCTTACCCAGAGGTGACTAAACCCGCCCTGATCCCACCCTGACGTATCTTAACGGTTAACAGGACGTTGCCGGGTGTATCGTAGGCGACAGTTTCGGGTATGCGATCGATGAATAACCGTTTAGGGTGATTATAGGATTAGGCAGAACTTCAAGTAGTAGCGATGAATCCCATTCTCTTCCATTTGGCATTTCCCGTTAGTGATATTGAGCAAACCAAAGACTATTATGGCAGAGGACTCGGCTGTGACATTGGGCGAGAAACCCGTCAAGCGGTCATTTTAAACCTCTATGGGCATCAACTGGTAGCCCATCTCACTGATGAACCCTTAACGCCACAACGGGGAATTTATCCGCGTCACTTTGGCTTGATTTTTACCGCTGAAGCTGACTGGCAAGCCTTATGCGATCGCGCCCAACAGCAGCAGCTTCAATTCTATCAGCAACCGAAGCGACGCTTTCCAGGTGATGTGACCGAACATCGCACCTTTTTTTTACAAGACCCCTTTTATAATTTAATGGAGTTTAAATTTTATGCTCATCCAGAGGCAATTTTCGGCAGTCACGAGTTAGCGGCGATTGGCGATCGGTTTTGAGGTGACACCTATGATTTAAATAGGGCTAAAGCCCTTACTACGAACGACAAACCTAATTTGCCTTAATCTGATAAAAGGGTTCGGATAAAGCTGAAGCTACTGCTTGCATACTGTGTGGATTAATCACCATACAAGCATGGGCTAAAACGGGAACTTTCACATCTTGACCCACGGGCATTCGTGAACTATTACCCGGAATAATAATAAAATCCCAGGGTGTCCAAATTGAGGTAAAATTGAGGCGTTCTAACATCTGGACATCTCTGTTTAAATCCTCTAGCAAAGGATTTCCTGGGCGCATTTGCACGCAGGCGCGACGGTTCAATAAGTAGGCTAACCAGGTGCCGTGATGGGGGGCGGAAATGGTAATGTAACGCTGCACTCGGTTAATTCCACCTAACCGCTGCACATAATAGCGGGTGACGAGTCCTCCCATACTTAAACCGACTAAATCAATGGGTTGGTTGAGGGGGAATGTTTGGTTGACAAAATTAGCTAATTGGGCTGCCATTTGGTCTAAACCCAATGTGGCGTTATTTGGTTTTAGGTCAAGGGTATAAACGGAAAAACCTTGTTTTTTGAGGTAGGGAGAGAGTTTGCGGAAAACTGATGAGGTGCGAAAAATACCGTGAACGAGAATAACTGGGTTTGTCATTGGTCATTGGTCATTTGGGATAGCGATACACTAAACGATAGTGGAAAAAGCAGGAGGGAAAACGTGGACGTTAAAGCAGCCGTCGCCTACGAAGCCGGGAAACCGTTAACCATTGAAACTGTGCAGCTAGAGGGACCCAAAGCTGGGGAGGTACTGGTTGAAATTAAAGCAACAGGGATTTGTCATACCGACGCCTATACCCTCTCTGGCAAAGACCCAGAAGGACTATTTCCCGCTATCTTAGGACATGAAGGTGCTGGTGTCGTCGTCGAGGTTGGAGACGGGGTAAAAAGCGTTAAACCTGGCGATCATGTGATTCCGCTCTACACACCCGAATGTCGGAACTGTGAGTATTGCTTAAGTTTCAAAACCAATCTCTGTCAGGCGATTCGGGCAACTCAGGGACGAGGTGTCATGCCCGATGGCACAAGTCGGTTCTCAAGTCATGGCAAAATGCTGCATCACTACATGGGAACTTCTACCTTTGCCAACTATACCGTATTACCAGAAATTGCCGTGGCGAAAATTCGCGAAGATGCGCCCTTTGAGAAGGTTTGTTATATTGGCTGCGGCGTAACCACGGGAATTGGTGCGGTGATTAATACCGCCAAAGTTGAACCCGGTTCCAGAGTTGTGGTATTTGGACTCGGTGGGATTGGCTTAAATGTGATTCAAGGGGCGCGAATGGTAGGCGCGAGTCAAATTGTTGGCGTTGATATTAATCCAGATAAACGGGAATTGGCAGAAAAATTTGGCATGACGGATTTTGTTAATCCCTGTGAAGTCGAGGGAGATTTAGTTCCTTATTTGGTGGAGTTAACTAAAGGTGGAGCCGATTATAGTTTTGAGTGCATTGGTAATGTCAATGTGATGCGCCAAGCCTTGGAATGTTGTCATAAAGGATGGGGCGTGAGTGTAATTATTGGAGTAGCTGCCGCCGGACAAGAAATTAGTACTCGTCCCTTTCAATTGGTAACTGGACGGGTTTGGAAAGGAACGGCTTTTGGGGGCGCAAAGGGACGCACCGATGTTCCGAAAATTGTGGATTGGTATATGGAGGGTAAGATTAATATTGATGATTTAATTACCCATGTCATGCCCTTGGAAAAAATAAATGAGGGGTTTGATTTAATGCATCAAGGGGAATCCATCCGCAGTGTGGTTACATTTTAAGACAGAGAGTAAAAAACCACTATTGTAGAGATGTTGCTAGAGATGTTGCTAGAGATGTTACAGGCAACGTCTCTACATCCGTATGTATAACAGTACTAAGGCAGGGCGTGGACATTCTTTACTGTTCCCTGTTCCCTGTTCCCTCTTGGACTAACTGATGTCCTTTCCGTACCCCGTAGTGCTATATCAACTCACCACTTCCGTCGCCAGTTAAAAAAGCTTTCCAGCAGATTTTGTAACATCTTATTACTCTCTAACCGTTGACGTTGCCACTCCTGCGCCGTTTTATAAAGAATTTCTGACATTGTAGGCGAAGCTTGCGGCATTTTAGCCAGTGAACCCACTTTAATTTTATGACGAATTAATAGCGCGATCGCACCAATCAATTCATCAGCATTTGCTCCCACGATTAATCCACCTAAAATCGTCCCATTCCGACGCAGCACCAGTTTACAAAATCCCGTCGTTTCACCCAGAATCTGCGCCTTATCCAAAGTTTTGAAATACTGTCGCACCACCCAAACATTCTTACCATAACGCCGTCTGGCTTGCGCTTCCGTTAACCCCACCCGTGCTAAGGTTGGATCAGTAAAAATTGCCCAAGGAATGCCCTGATAATCCACAGTCCATCGTGGAAAAAATAAAGCATTTTTGATCGCAATACTGGCTTCATATTCGGCAATATGCTCAAATTGATAACCGCCAATCACATCACCACAAGCATAGATACGGGGATTAGTAGTTTGCAGTTTTGGATTGAGTTTCAACCCTTTTCGGGAAAACTCAACCCCAACCCCTGCTAAATTTAACGATTCAATATTAGGCGTTTGACCCGTCGCCAACAAAATTTCATCGGTTTCAATTGCTCGATTTCCCACTTGCACCCATTTTTTTCCCTCAATCCACTTTATCTGAGTCACCGGACTTTGAGTCAAAACACGAATTCCTTCGGCTTCTAATTGCGCTTGCACCAGACGCGACGCCTCTGCGTCTTCTTGGGGAAAAATAAGAGCCTCACTCACCGCCAGTGTCACCTGACAATCCAGCCGCGCTAATGTTTGAGCGAGTTCAATCGCATTGGGAGTGCTACCAACAACTAACCAATTTTTCTGTAACTGAAATGGAATAGTTTCTTCTATGTTCTCCAGTTTTCCTTGAGGACTAGGTTTGGTTACCTTATCGGTTTCTTGAGGAACGATATCAGTCAAATTTGCCCCGATAACTTTGTGTTGAGACGTGTCTACATACTTCCAGATATCTCTAGGGGTACAGTAACGGATTGTCTCTAGCCCATCAATATCAGGAATTTCTGGGCAAGATCCCGTTGCAATCAGATATGCCCTTGCTTGCAAGCGTCGGTTATTGACAACAAAGCCCAGGTGAGGTAAGCGACAAAATTCTCCATTACCAGAAATTATATCTACACCAAAGGATGCCAAAATTGCTGGAGAAGTCGCTTCATAACAGGTAGAAACCACCATCTCTGCCCATTCCATTGCGTCAGGAATTTCTACAGTAGGAAAGTGGGCGGTTGACTCAAAAGGACTCAGATACGTTCTAATATCCTCTTTCTCGGTTTCCTCAACCTGCCATGGCTCGTCTCTACCTACTTCCCCTGATTGTTTAACTAACTGTTTTTTTAACTCAGCCGTATCGGGAATTGAGTCATTTCTAGCCGAATCAATTCCAAATTTAGGTGCTTTCCGTACTTGCTGAAGAACTCGCCCCACCTGCATCAATGCCTGATTATAAAGCGCTTCTTGACCTAACCAGTTGCTCTGGAGGTTTTCTAGTTCAATCAAGGCAACACGAGCCTTTAATTGAGTCGCAGCCAATGCAGCATAAGCACCCGCCCTGCTATTACCAATTACAATAAGGTCATAATCTTTTGTCATGGTTCATGGTTCATAGTTCATGGTTCATGGTTCATAGTTCATGGTTCATTGGTCATATTCCGATTATTTATCCAATTCTATAAACTTTTCACCCCAATACTCCCAATTCCTCTGCGTTCCTCTGCGCTAACCTCTGCGTTCCTCTGCGTTTAAAAAAAATAATTCCGATTCATAATTTCTAACTTATAACATCTTTCAAAGCATCTAATAAACGTTGGTTATCCGCTTGAGTACGAATCGCTACTCGAAAATAACCATCGCCTAATTCCGGAAAGCTCAAGCAATCCCGAATTAGAATACGATGGTGCTTGAGTAAGTCTTCCTGCAGTTGGGAACAGGAGTGTTCTGAGTGTACCAGTAGAAAGTTAGCGGCGCTGGGATAGGGATGTAACCCTGGTAACGATGATAACCCTTGAAACAGATGCGATCGCGCGGCGGGTAGCCAGTCCCAAGTCTGGCGTTGAAATGCCTGATCTTGTACCACAGCGATCGCAGCCGCCACAGCCAAGACGTTTACAGACCAAGGATCACGCCATTTTTGCCAGCGTTTTAGCCGCTCAGGATGAGCGATCGCATAACCTAAACGGAGTCCAGGCAGACTGTAGAATTTAGTCAGCGATCGCAAAATGACCAGATTCGGATAATCCTGCACCCACCGAATCAGGCTTTGCTGCTGATCCGGTGGCAAAAAGTCCATAAAGGCTTCATCCACAACCACGAGGGCAAATTGTTCCAAATAAGGCAGCAGGCTGACTTTATCCCATAATTGACCCGTCGGATTATGGGGATTATTCAGCAGCAAACCCTGATTTTTGCCAGAGACAAGCCCTAATGTAGGGGCGGGTTTAGGAATTTGCTTGTGGCTATTGATGATAACCTTTGGGCAAAACCCGCCCTGACTGAGTGTTGAGACAAGTCCCTCATCTTCCCCATCTTCCCCGAAGAAAAAACACCCCCTGATTCTGCCATTAAACGCCCTCAGCGCTCGTTGGTAGTCGCTAAAGGCTGGAGTCAAAATAATCGTTTCCTCCAGTTCTGAGAGTTCCCTGGCTGCCCAGGTTAACAACTCAGCCGAGCCATTCCCCGGTAGAATCCAGTTAGGGTTAAGCGTGGAATGGAGTTGACTCAGAGCTACTCGTAACGGGTAGTAATCCGGTGCCGGGTAAGCAACTAAGTCATCCAGATGAGACTCAATCGCCGCGATCGCACATTTTGGCGGTCCCAAAGGATTGATACTCGCCGAAAAATCCAGAATCAGGGAAGGGGAACAACCTACCCGTGCAGCTGCCCAGGCTAGATTTCCCCCGTGAATGGGTCGTTTCAAGGATCACATCTCCTCAAAATCTGTCTGTAGAGACGTAGCATGCTACGTCTCTACATTGTCTGTTATCTTCACCAATCAGGCTTGACTAACACCCTTACTTGGGAGGGGCAACTTTTTCCTTAAACAGCTTCCCTGCAGAAAACGCCGGAACCTTCGTCGCCGGGATTTCCATCTTATCGCCAGTTTTGGGGTTGCGTCCCTCACGGGCTTTGCGTTCCCGCGATTCAAAGGAACCGAAGCCAACTAAGGTGACTTTATCGCCCTCAGAGACAGCTTCCATAATTGACTCCAATGCCGCAGTTAACACCGCATCCGCCTGTTTTTTAGTCACAGCAGCTTTTTCCGCCACTTTATCCACTAATTCGCCCTTGTTCATCATAAATCTCCTTATTTCTGCGTGAATCAAAGGTCAACGCTTACTCTAACCCATTAGTCTAGAGTTCACTATTTGACCCCCAAAACCAGAGGTTTCCAGAAAAAATGCCCGAAACACCCACCGGCTCGAAGTTTCACTGCATTATTCTAATGGCTGATTGCCAGATATGGAACGTTGAAACCTTTAAATTATGTAGATTTCGGGATTTTTGAGTATAAATACTGACTATACCGTTTCATTATTCCGCCAACTGTGCCGAAAAAACGCGCATTAGTTCCCCGATTTCTGTCGGTTAGCACCGACCTGCATCCGTGTCAACTTAAGACTTTGTATGACTAGCGCCCAAAGTTTAGATCCCCCTAAATCCCCCTTCAAAAGGGGGACTTTGATTAATTTCTGGTTCCCCCCTTTTTAAGGGGGGCTAGGGGGGATCTCTTATTAAGTAAGGGTTTCAGCCTTAAGTTGACACGGATAGGCACTGCCGTGCCCCTACGGCTGAACCGATGGTCTAGAAACCCCCCTGCGTGGGAAACCCTCGACGCTGTAAAACTTCCTGCGCCTCTCGCCCTGGCGTGTAGTTGTAGCCAAAAGCGCCACGTTCTGAGTCATCTAGAATCTGAGGTGTGAGCAACACAATCACCTCTTGACGTTGGTTTACCCGGTTTGTACTTCTGAACAACGCTCCCAAAATCGGCAAATCGCCTAAAATTGGTACTTTCCTTACTGTTGTGCGATCGCTCTCCTGAATAATGCCCGTCAGGATTAACGTTTGTCCATCGCGTAGACGAATCTGACCGGAATTAAGCTCCCGCACGTTCAGAAGCGCAATTTCGTTGACATCATCTCCGATACTGAGATCTTGTGTTTCACGAATAGACGTGATGCGAGGATTGACGTTTAAGGTTACAAACCCATTATCGTCAATGCCATCAACGGTGATACCCAGTTCTAAACCCGCTTCCCGAATCTCCGCCGTTACGGTCACTGTTGTCAAGTTATCACTGGTTTCTGTTAGCCGCTCAATATTCCCCACAACTTCTTGAGTTAAATTCACACCGGCTGTTTGTCCTTCTTGGACTAAGAGTGTCGGATCAGTGAGAATCTTGGCATTGCCACTGGTAATTTGCGCTCGCAATTCAGCTAGGAATCTTTGTGGATACTGAAATAGGGAGGGTAAACCAACTGTTATCTCAGCCGGTTCTCCTTGGGTTACAGAAGCATTTCCATCTTGGTCAAATGTAATGATATTGTCTGTCGGTTGTGTCAACGTAATAATGCCTGCTGAAAGCGGATTGTCTAAATTGATAATAGGCGCAAAAAATCTAGCTGTTCCTCGAGGATCTCTAGTAATCTGCCCAGTTGCTTCATTGATAGTAATGGTGCCGGGTGCTGCAGCCTGAACAT
This sequence comes from Coleofasciculus sp. D1-CHI-01, assembly GCF_040218875.1. Taxonomy (NCBI): domain Bacteria; kingdom Bacillati; phylum Cyanobacteriota; class Cyanophyceae; order Coleofasciculales; family Coleofasciculaceae; genus Coleofasciculus; species Coleofasciculus sp. D1-CHI-01. The sequence goes on along the minus strand of NZ_JAVJQP010000028.1, from coordinate 43,734 downwards.
CGATGAAACTATCAGGACTGAGAAACACATCAGCTCCAGCAAAGGGGTTTTGGATAACCGGTGGCGAAACCGTACTGCCGCTTACGTTCAGTTGGTTCGCCGGTCTAAACTCACCGTAATTAAAGACTGCTGCCCCATTATCTACGACAAAAAAGCCGTCATCAACGCCAAAAGAGAAACTGCTATTAAAGGCATCTTCTCCCAACAAGTTAACATCAACAATCTTGACATTAATTGCCACCTGACGACGCCGCAGATCCAATTGCGTCAGGAATGCAGAAGCCAGTTCAATTTGGCGCGGTTCGCCCACCAGGGTAATCGCATTCAATCGCTCATCGGTTGAAACCGATAATCCCCTCAGCAACAAGGCACCTGATGCTTCCCCAGGTTGATTGACGGTGAGGGGTCTCAACTCGGCAGGCTGTTCGGTTTCCCGAATCACGGCTCCTGTTTCTTGATTGAATTCTCGTTCAATCGGGGTAACTACCTGTTGCACTTCTGCTCCTTGGGTTGCCAGAAACGCAGAAGCGCTGGAAACACTAACTTGATTCAGCCGTAACGTGCGACTAATAACATTACGTGCCGCTTGGGGTAGTCGAGCACCGACAAAGATAGTACGTCCCCGACGGTTTGCCTGGAGTCCAGAAAGCTGGAGAACATAGTTAAACACATCTTGGACTGGTTCGTTTTCCAAATCCAGGGAAATCGTTTCCTGAGCCGCCGCCGCTGCCTCACCACCGGCTCCTCCAGCAAAAGCCAGGTTCAATCCAGCAGAACGCGCCAAGAGTGCCAATACTTCTCGCACAGGGGCTTCTCGTAAGGAGAGGCGAGGCACTACCGCCGCTGTTCCTAGGTCAATCTCGCTGGCGGCAGCATTCAGATTGGAAACCGCGATATCTCCTACGGGTGGCGCAACAGCTCTGGGTAAGAAGGGGGGTGCAGGGGCTACAGGTTGTACTGTCCCCGCCGGTGAAGCCGGAACCCCATCGATGGTAATTTGAGGATTGGGAACTAAAACATCAGGTGAAGGTGCTGGAACTACGGGAGTGGGTTGAGCTTGAGTGGGTTCAGGAGAGTCCTGTGTCGGGGTTTGAGCAACAACTGGGGGTGAATTAGAACGCTGAGATTGGGATCGGCGAGTGGCGGGAGATGAGAAGTCTGAAGTGGAGCGAGTTGTCCCTGGATTGGCTAGAGTGGGAACGCTTGAGACTGATTCTCTGGGTGGCGGAGCAACCGGAATGGAAATGTTCTGTTGATTGTCTGGTACTGGATTAAGATTGAAATTCGCTGGAGTGGTAATCTCAGATTGAGCGGCAATATTACTCGAAGCGGCGTTAATTGTTTCTGTTCCCTGCGTCCCTGCACTTCTACTTCCTAGCTGGGGAATACTGACATTTTCTCTAGTCCTCGCGCTATTCGGTTGAGTGGATGAGGAGGGTAGCGTGGATGGAGTGATGGACGCTGAATCCCCAGAGGGCGAGGAAACCGGAATCGAAACGGCGGCTCGATTGCTGGGAGCAGGACTAATTCCTAGAGTAATTGCCTGAGATTCTTGCTGAAGAATTTGACCCTGAGGTGAATTTTCATCCCCACTCACGGTTACGCGAATGCTGTTCGGCTCAATTTGACTCACCGTAACGGCGGTAATACCGGGCATGGGGTTATCTTGGCGAAAGCTATTGCCCTCCCTTAAATTCAACCGAACATTGACAATATCCGCCACCCAATCCTTACCCCGGTTCACCGGGAAAACTTGAGGGCGCTGATCCCCGGCTTGGGTTTCCAGAATCAGTTCTAAACTACTGCCTCTGGAATTGATTTGTACTGCGGTAACTTGAGCCGTCGCCGCCCAGACGGGTTGGGTTATCGATAGGGAGACGGCAGTCGCGATCGCGATTCCACTGAACAGTTGCTCCTGTCTCACAATTCACTCCTCACTTATGACCTCTAAACCACCTTAATCATAATGATGTTGGGGATAAATTAGAAATTAATCAAGGTTAAGAATTTCTCCCCCTGCTTCCCCAAGGGCGGGTTTAGTCAAGCTATTCGACACCAACACAACGTTATCTATAAAACCCGCCCCTACAGCCCTACTCCCCTTGCTCTACTGAGCTTCTTCTTCAGCGGCTGCTGCCGCTTCCATTTCTGCCTGCTTTTGTTCCTCACTCAAGGGCATCAACACATCCAGTCTATAGGTTGTTGTCAAAGTTGGTTTCGCACCGGGGATAATTTCTTCGTCTTTCTTTACAATGGGTATCACCTCGCCTTTGTCATCGACCAACAGCCCTTGCGGTGTGCTGATATCTGTCGTCAACTCTTTGACAACGACTAGGGTTTGCAGTCGCTCAATACTCCGTAAAATAGACTGGATTTGGTCAAAGCTGCCCTCCATCTCTAACTCGAAGCTTTGGCGTTTGAGTTTGCCATTAACGGCGGCTCCCAGGGAACCATCGGTAACGATATCACTTTCTTCTGCATTGACCTCGACAGGTTCATAACTTGTCAACGTCCCTTCTCTGTCTTTGACAAACCGATTCACATCTAGCAGCAAGGTATTGATGGATTCTTCATTTGCAAATAAACCGGTCACCGTTTGGTTTTGCTGCTTGACCTGAGCCAATTCCTGTTGTTTCTGTTGAATCAGCTGCTGAATTTCTTGGGGATCTTGGAGTTGACCCTCTTTTTCTTGACGCTGCGTCCTTAACCCTTGGTTTTCAACCCAGGCTGGTTGCACAACTTTCCAGGCGAGATAAGCTGCCCCACCAAGTCCTAAAATAGCCAAGAGAATTCCGGACACTTTTGGCGTAAAGGTAATCCCAAACGCCACCGGATAACTGGGTTCTTCCTCCTGCTCTTCAACGGGGATAAAATCTGGATCAGCATAAGTCATAGTTACATCACTCCGTAGTTGTCTCGGTTGGGCTTGGGCTTGGGCTGGGGCTTGGAGCTGGGCTAGGTGTCTCCGTTGCCTGATTTTGCTCAATCTGCTGTAAGGCTTTGATCCGAGCCACTAATCCCACCGCTCCTTTGCGGTCAATTTCGCGCAATAGCTCAGAAGCGGGGACATTTGTCAAGCTCGTTTCAACGGTATAGCCTACCACTTTGGGCAACTCGTAGGTTATCTCAGCCACCGTCTCCCCGCCTTCCTTTTCGGGTACTTCTAACTCAGCGGGGTTCTCCTCCAGTTGAGCGCTAACGATATGAGTTTCTTCGTCTTGAAAGAAGGGGGATTGCTGTAGCGTCAGCAGAAAGTTGTTCACATCATCAAATGAACGCGCTGTGCCAGAAATCTCCACGTTAATTGTGGGTAAGGGGGCGCTACCCTCAGTCCCCTCACCCGCTTCAGTTTCGGTTTCCGTTTGTTCAATCGCTTGAATTTGGACGCCGGTGGGGACGCGATCGCGAATATCCTGTAGAATGGCTGACCAAGGCTTAATTTGATTAAAGACCGTTGCCAAGGCTTCGGTTTCTTGTCTCACCGCTTGGATTTGAGTATTCAGGTTATTAATTTTATTTTTTTCCGCTTGCAAGCTTTGCAGTTCGGCGTCGATTTCAGCAATTTCCTGATTTAACTTGGCATTTTGCTGAGGTAACCACAAAAAACCGATTCCAGCGACTAACGCCAGCGGTAGTAACCCGACAATCACGCCTATAATCAGCGGCGTCATTTCCCCCATTTGAATCTGTTTTTTGGCTTTGGGGGACTCAGACCCTTTATCGGGTTGGCGATAATCGGGTCTATCTTTAAGAAAATTAATATCGAGACTATACATTAGGGTTAAACCTCCCGCAATCCTAATCCTAGTACCGTTCCCAATCCGGGTCGTTGTACTGGGGGAACATCTTCCTCCATCTCTAAGGATAGTGCCGCAATCGGATCAACCTGAGTGGTAGGCAAGCTTAATCGTTGGGTGAAAAATTCATCCAGTTGTCCAATTCCGCCACCAGGTCCAGCGAGGAGGAGTTGAGCCACTTCTAGATTTTCACTCTGATTTAAATAAAAGTCGATGGAACGACGCAATTCATCGGCGAGTTCACCTAAAACTCTCAGCAGTGCTGCCATTCCCGGATTAATTCCCGTGGCACCTGTGCGAATGCCATCCACCGGGGTGTTGGGTATCGTCATTCCCTGCAAGAGTTCCGTGTTTCTGGATGTCGGTAAATTCATCGCCCGCGACAAGGCACTCTGGAGTTGGAATGTGCCAATGGGAACGGTGCGGGAAAACTGGGGGACACCATCGACAATAATCGCAATTTCGGTACTATCAAATTCTATATCCACCAATACAGCCGCTTCTTGGGGAGCAAATTGTCGCAGTTGCTCGCGGATGGTGCGAATCAGGGCAAAACTATTGATTTCCAGGACATCCACTTTTAACCCCACCAGTTGGAAGGTATCCAGATAGGTGTCAGTCACCTCGCGGCGTGTTGCCACCAGCAAGACTTGTACTTTTTCAATCCCATCTTCGTCCATGAAGAAGCCCAGTTTTTGGTAATCTAAATCCACTTCTTCGCGCGGATAGGGTAAGTATAGACCAGCTTCATGGTTGAGAACCATATCTCGCAGTTCAGTGTCATCAAGTTCAGCGGGAATGGGAATAATTCGGATCACCGCTTCCCGCATGGGGACAGCCGTGGCGACTTGCTCGACTTTGAGTTTATGTTCATCGAGAATTTCAGTCACCAGTTCAGCTAAACTGGCGGCATCGATAATCTTCCCTCCGTCAAACAAACCTTCGGGAACTTCGTGGGTATGAAGGCTCACCAGCTTGTAGCCCTGACCTTGCTTTCGCAGTTGGGCGATACTAATACGTTCTGGTGCTAATTCTATCCCGATACCCTTTTTACCCTTAGAAAATAGATCTTGGAAACGGTTAAACATAGCTCAGGTGGGGACTTGTGTCAAAATTATAAGTCTAAACTGGCTTGAGTGTTGATTATTCATCCATCTTTGGCGGCTGGATACCCCATCTTAGCGTTGGGGAGGAAGTCGCGCCGAATCATGGTTTACATGCAGGTTTTTAATGGTGAATAACCCAGGAACCTGCTTGCCCTGTTTTAGTGCTTTAAACCACTACTCGCAAGATGTCCACCTTTTAGATGAACCCAGACAGTCGTTTATGCTTAATCCCTACATACATCCCTATATACTATGATAAGCCACCTTCCCCATCTTCCTCGGCAACAGGGAACAGGAGAGAGCAGGGAATTTAAGCAATCCCCTGTAAGCCGGAATAGTTTACTTGTATCACTGCCAGACTAAAACCTTGGCTTCGTACTCTCCCAAGTCCAATTCCAACTTGCCTTCCACCACTTCAACATCATAGTCCGCGTGGATAGGAATCATCTTCGCGATCGCAGGCAGGTTCGATGCTCCACAGCAAGCACTGGTGATTCCTTCTGACTCTCGTCCTGATCAAGTTCAAGGATTTAACTGTATCAATTTTTACAAGGTTAGAGTTTGTGATTTTTGTTTAGATTTAAGATTGTGAGCAATCGCTAACATCTTAGATAATTATTCAGTGATTTTACTGAGGTAATCCACCAGCAGGATAAGCATCAAATTGAGATGACATACTCAATAGTGCCATGCATCCCCTTGATCGGTTTGGGAGCCGGTATAGATACTTAGGAATAAAGACTGAGCCGATAGCTTAACAAATTTTAGTATTTTAGAGCAAACCTTTAGCGCTAAATGCCAGGTTTCTGGCAGCAAATCACTGGATTTTCGTATAGTAGATAACAAAAAACCGACAATTTGCTCACGGCTAGTAAAGAATTGAAAAGCAAGGCGGCTGAAACCTTACGAACTAAGCCAATAAAGCGTAGTATGCGTTAGTAGTAGAGAAAATTATCCTGCGTAGCGTTCAATTCAACAATTATGTCGATTACCAGTTCCTTATCCGACTTTTCAATACCAGAAATTTTCCAGTTTCTAGAGAAAGGACAGAAAACTGGAGTGTTGACGCTAGGAGCATTGCCAGAAGATCCCACTCCACTCAACACAATTTATTACATTTGGGTTTACCAGGGACGTATTGTGGCGGCAGCACATCAATTAGATCATCAAGGGTTAGTGAAATTGATTGCTGAACAGATGGGAGTGAGCCAGCGCGTAGTAACAAAACTTGTACAGCTATGTCCAACTGATAAACCCTTGGGGTTGAGCCTCAAACATCACGGAATCTTGTCAATCGAACATTTAAAGCAGCTTTTTCAGAATCAGGTATTGCAGCGAGTGTGTACGTTATTTGAACTCAAGGAAGGTCAGTTTAAATTTATTCCAAACGCTCCCATACCCACCAAAGAAATGACGGGATTGAGCATCTCAGCGACAGAAGCCACATTGAGAGGGTTGCGATTACTGAAAAATTGGGATAATCTCCATGATAAACTACCTGATCCAAATTCAGGATTAGCTAGTATCATGGCGGGTAGTCCTGCTTATCGCTTGTATCCTTTAGAGGAGCAAGTATGGGAACGAGCGCAAGGGACAGTTTCGTTGTCTGCGATCGCAAAAGAACTAAATGTTCCCGTTGAACAAGTGCAGCATGTCGCATTTACCCTGATGACTGTAGGTTTAGTTGAGGAAGTACCTCTGTTGGCTGGTATTTTGCCCACTCAAGAAATTGAGCATTTACCCGCTCAGTTGTCTAAAGCGTCAGAGAAACAAGGGATTACGCCATCACTTTTGCAAAACTTAGTGGGTTTCTTGCGGAGTAAAGGAGGTAATCGTCAAGAGCGAAATTGGAATTACGTTTCCACTCATTCTTCTCCCACTTCATTACCATTCCTGAAACGAGAGAAAGAAACGATTCAATGCTAATCGCTTACTTGTCCGATTGAACATCAACGGCGGCAACGATTTGAGCGAAATAGTTGGAATACCACAGCCAGTAGTGATGCTCAATCATGGTTAATTGCTCCAATACAGTGTCTTTTCCATATTCTTTTGCCATATTTTCTTGCAGACAGAGCGGTAAGTGATATATTCTCTCCATGATCGACCATTTTCCAAATTGAATGAAATACGGTAACTGGACAAATTTTAACTCTCGCCAACCGATGATATTCTTCCATTGATGGGGGTTTGTAGCGCTATAATTTATAATTCCGACTTCAGACGATACAATTGTTTACTAAGTAATCTTCATTAACGATTAAGACTCTTGCCTAGCTCCTCTGCTTATCTACTTATTGCTCACGGAAGCCGAGATCCACGTCCTCAGCGAGGACTAGAGGAATTGGCACAGTTACTCCAGAAGCAGTTAGCGAGTCAAGGTGAGGCAAGTCAAGCCTTGAGGATTCGCGTCGGAACTGCCACGTTAGAACTAGCACCTCTATCCTTACATGAACAAATTTGTCAGTTTGCGACTCAAGCGATAAGAACTGGCTACCCGCAGATCCAAGCTTTGCCCTTATTTCTCTTACCGGGGGTACATGTGATGGAGGATATCCCGGAAGAAGTAGCGATCGCACAACAACGGTTAGGGGAAAAATTAACCATCAACCTGCAACCTCATATCGGAGTACATCCCCATTTAGGACAACTGCTGGTGAATCAACAGCCACCCCTAAATGCTCCGATTAAAATTTTAATCTCTCATGGCACACGTCGCCCTGGTGGTAACCAGCCAGTCGCCACCTTAGCCCAGAAATTAGGCGCAATCGACGCTTATTGGTCAATCGAACCAACGCTCAGTCAACGAGTCGCTACTTTAGCGGAGGCTGGATATCAGCATATCGCCATTGTGCCTTATTTTTTGTTTGCTGGTGGAATTACAGACGCGATCGCGCAATCTGTCCTTGATCTACAACAACAATACCCTCAACTCCAACTTGAGTTCGGTGAACCCCTTGGCGCAACTCCCCAGTTAGCGGAATTAATCCTAGATTTAACCAGACAGAGGGTGTAATCCAGTTAGACTGAAGGGCTGACAAGAAACGTGAAGAGTAGGCAAGGTGTGGGGTGTAGGGGGTAGAGTGTCGGGAAGATAAAGGTAAAAATAGGATGCTTGTCGGTTCGGTTCTGGTGGTTCGGGATAAAAAAATGAGGCTCTTGATGCTCCCCAAGTCTCTCCTTGAGATTGTTAACAGGAGTGAATTTTCCCACACCCCATACCCCACACCCTACACCCTGTCCCCTTTCCCTTTCGGGATCAGACTACACTGAAAATGACCCCAAACGGATGCTTTAGGGCGATAAGCCAGGTGCTAGGCTGCCATGATCGATCAGGTTTTCAATAATCGTTATCGCGTTGTCAGGATTTTAGGCTCAGGTGTCTCAGGATTAATTTACCTAGCCGCCGATACTCGCCATCCCGATTGCCCGGTTTGCGTGATCCGACAACTCAAGTTGCCCACAAAAAATCCTCAGGCACTTCGTAGGCTGCAATTTCTCTTGACTCATAAATCTGAAACCCTGGAACGGTTGGCACAAACCAACCAAAATCCAGATATTGTTAACTATTTTGTCGAAAATAAAAAATTTTATCTAGTCGAAGAATTTGTTCCCGATCATCCCTTAAATACGTTGAAAAAATCCGGTCAACAGCCCAAGGACGATCAAGGGTTAATCCGGTTTCAAGAAATGCTAACCTTGGCAGCTAAACCCCCTGAACCCGAAGTAGAATCCCCCCTGATATCCACCTCGACCCAAACATCCATTGCTGATTCTGGCAATTGGGAAATATTTCCCGAAAAAGCATTGCCGAAATCAGCTAATCAATCCAGACTGAAGCGATGGCGTTTGCCCATTTTGGTGGGAGGAATAAGTTTAGCCATTGGGCTGGGATTAATGGGGCTGCTAAGACAAAATCCAGACCGGATAAAAGCCCAAGAGTTTTTTGAACAGGGAGTGGAACAACTAAAAAGTGGTAATGTGCAGGGCGCGATTGAGGCGTTTGATGAATCAATTCAGCTTAATCCTAACAACCCATTAGCTTATGGGAATCGGGGAATAGCTTACGATGATTTGGGAGCGCATCAAGCCGCTATAGAAGACTACACTAAACTTATCGAGCTTGCTCCAAGTAATACAAATGCTTACTATCAGCGAGGACTAGCCCGTTACGATTTGGAAGATTGGCAAGGCGCTGTAGAAGATTTTACCGAATTAATTCAACGAAAGTCCAATGATGCTCAAGTGTACTACCATCGAGGAATTAGCAACTACCAACTGAACCAGTATAAAGCTGCGATTGCAGATCTCGATCAAGCAATTCAGCTCAATCCCAAAAATGCCCAAGCTTACGCGGCACGAGGATTAGTGCTGGGGGCGATGGGTAATCAACAAGAAGCCATGGCAGATTATACGCAAGCTATTGAGTTAAATCCCAATAATGCTAAGGCTTATTACAATCGAGGCAGAACCCGATTTCATTTGGCAGACTATCAGGGTGCTGTAGACGATTATACCCAAGCGATCGCGATTGACCCTACCGATAGTATGGCTTACACAAATCGCTGTCAGGCAAAGTTTAACCTAGGAAACTATCGAGACGCGATCGCAGATTGTACGGAAGCGATTACTCAGAATCCAAATAACCACATCGCTTACAACAATCGCTGTATTGCCCACTTAAATCTTAAAGACTATCAAAAAGCACTCAAAGATTGCAGCCAATCGATTCGCATTGAACCCAGTTATGAGAATGCTTACATTAATCGTGGGGAAATTCGTCGTAAGTTAGGCGATAACCAAGGAGCGCTCGAAGATTATACCCAAGCCGTTCGACTCAATCCCAACAACAGCGTCGCCTACACCAATCGCGCCCTTGTCCGCCGAAAGTTTGGCGATAACTCTGGCGCTCTAGACGATTATACCAAAGCCATTCAACTTAATCCCAATAATGCCTTTGCTTACTCGGGTCGAGGATTAACCCATGCTGAACTAGGAAATACAATGGAAGCGATTAACGACTTCGAGCAAGCCTCTAAGCTACATCTCGACAACGGCAGAATTGATCAATATAATGAAGCGCAGCTCCAACTTAAGACCTTGCGCTGAATAAGTTGTCATTCGTCATTCGTCATTTGTCATTTGTCATACTAGCTTTTCGAGAAGCAAGCTACGTCATTCGCCGGACTCACATATAGGAGCTAGCTCACTTTTATTGGTTCAGCTCTCTGTTACATATAGCCAAAGTCTCCAAGGCAGAAAGTTTTAAGGGAAAAAACCTAAGTGATAATAACACCTTGCATTCAAAGATATAACTTTCTCTCCCTGCTCCCCCGGCTTCCCCTGCTCCCCCGGCTCCCAGACGTAGCATGCTACGTCTCTACATGCTCCCCCAGCTTACCCAGCTCCCCCAGCTTTTCCTACGGTGTATCCCCAAAAAATTGTCACATAATTACTGATCAATGATTTAATCATAAGCCACCATAAAACTAGACCTTGAGGTTCAATGACCATCAACCATGAGTACCAAACGCCTGCGTATTGCTATATCGGGAATCCTTGCTACTGTGACTGCGATTGGTGCTACGACTCTCCACGCGATCGCACCAATTGACTGGCTGAATCTCTGGCTATGCTCAACAGTGGCAGTGGCTCAAGATATTGATGAACAAATTAATATTCAGGTTTATCAACAAGCTAGTCCGGCAGTAGTTTCCATTGATACAGTAGAAGGTACAGGCAGTGGCAGTATTATTAGCGCCGATGGATTAGTCCTCACCAATGCTCATGTTGTCGCAGGTTTCCCGACGGTTACGGTAACGCTCTACGATGGCAGACGCCTGAGCGCGGATGTGGTAGCGTTTGGGGATAATGGTCTAGACTTAGCGGTTCTCAAAATTCGCACTCCTAGCAATTTACCGACGATTTCTCTGGCTCCTCGCCCCGTGCAAGTTGGACAACGGGCATTTGCCATTGGCAATCCGTTTGGCAGGTTTCAAGGCACGTTTACAGTCGGGATTGTTAGCCGTATTGACCAACAACGGGGCTTAATTCAAACCGATGCCACAATTAATCCAGGAAACTCTGGTGGACCCCTACTGAACTCTCAAGGTGAGTTAATTGGGGTGAATACAGCAATTTTGGGCAGTCCTAGCGGGGGGAATCTAGGAATTGGCTTTGCGATTAGCATTGATAGAATTCGCCCATTTCTGGCGGCTGTACGCAATGGACGTGCGCCCCAGACGGTGCAGCAGCCCAGCCCCTCCCCGACTCACCGCCCTCCCCAACCCTTAGCCCTAAATGGTACAGTGATTCCCGGTCGGCTGGGTCAAGGAAGTCATGTTTTAGCGGACGATAACAGCTTCTTTGACATCTATGCCTTTGAAGGCAAGGCAGGTCAGCGAGTGCAAATTGATATGACCAGTGGGGAAATCGATTCTTATTTAATTTTGCTTGATCCCAATGGTAATGATTTAGCCCAAGATGATGATAGCGGTGGTGGCACCAATGCCCGATTATCGGTGATTTTACCCAGCGATGGGATCTATTTGTTAATGGCAAATGCTTATGAAGCCGGACAAACCGGATCATACAATTTACGGGCGGTGGCGATTGGGGGGAATTCAGTGACGCACGATTCTCGTTGGTAGTCAGGGTGTCGGGTATCGGGTATCGGGTGTCGGATATCGGGTGTCGGGTGTGGGGAGATGGGGGTGTAGAGACGTAGCATGCTACGTCTCTACACTATTCTGTTCCCTGTTCCCTTTAAATCAAACCTAACCAGGTTAACAAACCTTTACCTGTAATCAACTCAATCAGCAATAAAGCCACAAATGCGATCATGGCAAACCGTCCGTTGATTTGTTCGGCGTAAGGTGTCCACCCAAAAGCGGGTTCGGGTTGGTTGGGGGTTTCTGTTGTCGATTCTTCTGGGGTGGGTGTTTGAGATGTCATGATTTTGGTAAAATTTCTTCCTCTGGTGTCTCAGATTTTAAAGTTTGGACGGATTCAATCAGCGATCGCACTTGGGCGGTGTCTTCGGAGGCGTCAAATCCTAGGGGGAATTTACCACGGGCTAGCATCCGTAATCCGAGGGGACTTAAACTGAGCATTCCTTTAATATCTCGGAAGAAGTTCGCCACCACTTGGATACCAAATTTGCGCTCATCAACCCAACCTCCTTGTTTGACCAAATCAATTAAGACTTTGCGATGGCGGATTGATCGGCTGGCTTGCTTGTCTTTGCGAGTCAGAATTTCTTGTTTAATTTTACCGATTTGATCCATGGGGGCGACATCCATTGGGCAAACGGCGTTACACATTAAACAGCGGGTACATCCCCACACCCCCTTAGTGCCTTGATTGTAGTTTTCCAGGCGACTTTCTATGGCGGTATCGCGAGAATCGGCGACTAGACGTTGGGCTTTGGCGAGGGCGTGAGGACCAACAAATGTGGGATCAACCTCGCGAGCATTACATTCTGAATAACAAGCGCCACACATGATACAATTACCATTCTGATCCAGGCGCGATCGCTCTTGGGGACTTTGTAAAAATTCCCGTTCTGGAATGGTTCGTCCGGCTGTGCTAACGTAGGGTTCAACCGCTTCTAAGTTGTCCCAAAAGCTCCGCATATCCACGACTAAATCCTTAATCACGGGCAAATTACCTAGGGGGGCAATTGTGATTTCCGGAATCTCTGGACGATGATGCTCAGGAATCTGCGCCAATTCATTGCCCACATTTTCTTTACAAGCCAGTGCGGAGTGACCATTGATCCGCATCGCACAGCTACCACAGATTGTGTTGCGACAATTCTTGCGAAACGCTAAGGTTCCATCCTGCTCCCACTTAATCCGATTCAGGCACTCCAGAATCGTGTTTCCTTCCTCCACATCTAACTTGTAAGTCTCGATAGTGGGGGAGGTATTTTGAGTCTGTCGAATGATTTTAAAGGCAACTTGCATAGTGATATGCTCTCTTTGTATCTCAACACCTATATGAAAATTACCACCTTCTCAGGAGTCACAACCTACCCATTGACCATCACCCCCTCATTTCCTGGTCGCCCATAAATATAGATGAGAAATATTGCCAGAAGGCACTCGCTCAACTTGTCCGTGAGCATTTAGCCACGATATTTAGCAAACTGACTACAGTCTAAGACAATCGGCGGTTACTCACCATTCATCCTTGGGAGTGTTGATTTTCTGCTGATAGATGCTCTCTCCCTTGTGTCTGGTCAAATTTTTCCCAGATGACCTGCCAAGTCTCCAGATGGATCACTGATCTGAACATACTTCAGGTTCGATCTTTTGCCACGGAGTCCTATCTTGGTTAAAATTTTAACCTAAGAAGCGGCTTTGGCGTCTCCAGAAAATCCTTATGGCTCAAATTCCTAGAAATTTTAATAAATGATCAAAAAAATCTTGACCAAAACCAGAGATTTAACGATATATTTTTTATATAGCCAAATACACTTGGCAGCATACGACGTTTACCATCCTGAAAAATAAAGGATAGTCTGTGAAATTATGGCAGAGACCCAAGCTAATGCATTAACGGGGAAAGCCTTACTTCAAAAAGTAAAAGAGCTTTCTCACTTGCCTCGGCGAGAAACAGCAAAACGCTGTGGCTATTACTCCGAAAGTAAAACAGGTCAGACCCGCGTCAACTTAACTGATTTTTATGATGCGGTGTTAGCGGCGAAAGGTGTTCCCCTAGATCCAGAGGGAGCAAAAGATGGTCGTGGTCGGGAACCGACTTATCGAGTCAGCGTCCATAAAAATGGTCAGATTGTGATTGGCTCAACCTACACTCAGGAAATGGGATTAAAGCCCGGTGATGAGTTTGAAATTAAACTGGGCTACAAGCATATCCATCTCAAGCAGGTGGATCTGGATACATCTGAGGAGTCTGAAGAGGAATTAGAAGCCGCAGGGGTTTGAGGCAGCTCATGCTAAAAAGGATGGGTAATTCACATTATCCATCCTTGGCAGCATGAAAGCAGCTGCGTAAAAACTATAGCTCCTCACCGTTTGCCGATCGCGCTTATGGCTATTTTTGATCAGGCAGATAATCCGTGTATTATTTGGCTAATAAGCGCATCGGCGCTGGTAAAAGTCGCGGTTTTTTTTCTGGCTTGGTCTTTGTTGTGGTTGCCTTTAGCCATCGCGATCGCAACCCGACTGAAATGGCATCCTCCTAAGCCTTTGGCAGCACAGAAAAAGTTGCCCTTCGTCGCTGTTCTTTACCTCATTGCCCCCCTAATTATCTGGGGGGCAACACAGATAGAAGATACATCGTTTCCCGACTATGGCTGGGACTGGACGACGCGGATTTTGATATCCTTAGTCGGGGGATTGGGCGTGGCAATTTTGAGTTTAGGAATCAGCTTTACGGGACAATGGCTAGTAGGCTGGGTGGATTGGCATGGAGAAAATTGGCAGCAATTGACCCGGATTGGACTGCCAATATGTGGAATAGGACTAGGGATTGGATTAATCGAGGAATTGGTGTTTCGCGGGTTCCTTCTGACGGAACTCCAACAGGACTATTCTCTAGCAATAGCGGCGGTAATATCCAGTCTGATTTTTGCTCTATTGCATTTGATTTGGGAACAACAAGAGACGATCCCTCAGGTCCCTGGATTGTGGCTAATGGGTATGGTATTAGTTTTAGCCCGGTGGGTGAATGGGGGGAGTTTAGGCTTAGCCTGGGGACTTCATGCGGGTTGGATTTGGGGATTAACCTGTCTTCAGGAAGCCAAACTGATTTCTTATACCAGAAAAGGACCGATATGGATAACGGGAATAGGAGATAATCCCTTAGCAGGGATATCTGGTATCTTGTGTTTACTAGGTGTTGCTGCGTTCCTGTGGGGGATTAGTCATTAGTCATTAGTCATTAGTCATTGGTCATTTGTCCTTTGTCATTCGTCATACTCGCTACCCTTGAGAAGCAAGCTACGTCATTTGTGATAATTGAACGGTGAGGTCGGGGCGGGTTTAGTTATATCAGGGGTCAAAACGAAACGTGAGTGGTAAAACCCGCCCCTACAAAAGACGTTCCACCGGAGGAGTCTCTACAATTCTTCCCCATCTCCCTCATCTTCCCCTGCTTCCCCTGCTTCCCCCGCTCCCCCTGCTTCCCCTCGCTCCCTCATCCCTCTTTCGCTGACCAACGTTTTTGCCAGTGGGAGGTGGGTTCGAGAGTAGAGGCTTGCTGCTCAATTTGCCGCTGTTGCAGAATAATCTCAGCCTGATCCGCAAGTTGAGGATCACGATAGGGAATAGCCGCACGGGTTTGCAAATGTTGACGCGATCGCTCTGAGAGAGGGGGTAGAGTGGAAGCGTCAAAACTTGCCACGGTTCCCGGTTGTCGTCCCCCGACAGGGGGTGTCGGACCAATCTTAAATCCAGCCGTTATTAAGCCGCTACGGACAGCAGCCGCACAGGAATAGGTTGCTAGTCTACCTGTTTTGGCGCAGCAGTTGGCTAAATGCTGGAAAAATTCCACCGTCCATAATTGGGGACAGCGACGGGAAGAAAAGGGATCGAGAAAAATAGCATCAGCTTGAAAGTTCAACTGAGACAAGTGCTGGATGCTTTTTCTGGCATCGCCGAAATAAAGTTGCGCCTGAAGCTGATCCGTTTTAACTTCTGAGGTTGTCACCAGACACTCTAGGAGTTCGGGAATCGGGTGATTCCAGCCACTGAGAAAATGATGTGCGATCGCGCTTCGCGGTACAGTCGGGTCTAATTCCAGAGCGACTAATTCAACTCGACATCTGGGGTTAATTGTCCAAATCGTTTCTAAAGCCGCCGCCGTATTGTAGCCTAAGCCGTAGCAGACATCCAGCAGACGCACAACCTGCTGTTGGGCTTTTTGTTTCAAGTGGCAAGGTTCCACAAATTTTAATAACGCTTCCGTTTTTGCCCCTTGAGTGCTGTGGAAATATTCACCAAACGCTTCAGAAAAGAAGGTGAATGAGCCATCGGCTGTGGGCTGAGGGGTAAAGCTGTGGATGTTTGCCATGGTTCGCCTCAATGATATTTCAAGATTTTATCTTCCTCTACTCCTCCTGCTTCCCCTACTCCCCCTGCTCCTCTCTTATGCAGGTGGGTTATCAGTCCTAACTGTTGTAGGGGTTGATCTATATCTCACATAACTCACATAACTCACGTTCCTCCACTTTCCAGGGCATTTTGTACGGTTTAAATTGACTCAAACTCCCATCCAGTAGTCTTTATAGGACGTTAAGCTTTCGGTTGGCGTTGAATCCTAAGGCGGTTTAAAGTTTGTACTTCCCCCTTGACAAGGCTCACTCAAGGAGGCTATAACATAAATAGCTCACAAGAATGAGTAAAAACAAACAGGGTGTCAGCAGACAGCATGAGTGAAATTTGAGGAAGAATTCGATGAGAGTCAAGATTTTAACCCTAAATAACGTTCAAATATTTGGTGATATGGCAGTTTCTGCCCTTCCTAATAGCTATCGTTCTCGACTCTCCGATATGCTCAATAATTCTCGAAATTTCATTGTGTTGACGGATGTAGAAATCCACCAACCGGGACAATCACTCACGCAAATGTCCTCTCTATGCATTAACAAGCCTGCGATCGCCTTTTTATGTGAGGCAGAAAAGTCACCTATTTCATCTCATCCTTGGGAAACTGATTCTGTCTCAGCAAGTGCAGCCTGATGACTGTAGCGAACTTACTCCAACGTTTAGAGGAAATACATCATGAAAACAATAACCACTAAAATCAAACAGGCAATTTGGGCAGTTCCCTTCTGTCTCACTGTCCTCTCACCGCTTTCCGCCCACGCCTTAACCGTGGAAGAGGTTCCTAATCCCCAACAGCGAAATGGCACTTGGGTAACGGATATGGCAGATATTCTCAGTCAGGATACGGAACGCCAGCTTAATCAGATGATTTCTGAGTTGGAAATTGAAAATGGTACAGAAATTGCCGTTGTGACTGTACCGGAAACCTCTCCATCCCCATCACCCAAAGCGTTTACCACTGAGTTGTTCAATCACTGGGGGATTGGCAAAGCTGATGAGGACAATGGTGTACTGTTTTTGATTTCCACAGGCGATCGCCGCGTCGAGATTGAAACCGGATATGGTATCGAACCAATTTTACCTGATGCCCAGGTGGGTCAGATTATCGAAACTAAGATTACTCCGCCTTTTAAGCAAGGTGACTTTGACGGAGGAACATTAGCCGGAACCAAAGCATTGGTTATTCACTTAGGGGATAACGTCCAAACAAGCGATGCTATCCAAACGTTACAAGCAAATAGAGAAACGACCAATAGCACGATGACTGTATCTTCATCTCAACAAGAAACCTTTTCTGGAGGAACGTTGCAATCATTACTCCTTTTCATAGGAGTACCTGTGGGAATCATTGTCCTATTCGCCGCGAATCGCAATAGTAACTCTTCTTCCAAGCGTCGTTCCAAACCTCGTTCCAGGCGTCGTTCTTCCGGTGGCGGTGTCAGAGTTGGTTCCAGTAGTGGCGGTAGTTCTAGTAGTTGCGGTGTCAGTGTTAGTTCTAGTAGTGGCGGTGGTTCTAGTAGTGGTGGTTTTGGAGGCGGTTCCAGTGGTGGAGGCGGTGACGGTGGTGGTTTCTAATCTCATGTTCGCTTGGATCATTACAGGTTTTGACTGCCTCAAGTCGATAACAGATGCTTGCTAAACGTGTGAAACATTATTCCTCAAATTGACCTTTTGCAGACAACCAAGGAGTTAACCGTGAATAACAGACAAATCACTCAACTTCAAGAAAATACAGCTTTCCCCCATAACCTCATCAACATCAACAGTTTATCGGAGATAAAAACAATGAAACCTTTGGCACGTCAACTCAAACAGATGCTTTGGACTGTTCCAGTTTGTCTCACCCTTTTCTCACCTATGGTTGCTCAAGCCCTAACCGTTGAAAAAGGCACATTCGATGAAACAAAAGCAGTCGTTACCGAAACGAGTTCTGTAGTCGCGAGTAATACCACATCTCCTGAAGACAGTATTTATAAGTCGTCTAACGAAGCTGTGCTAGCAATACTCATACTATTGGGCATACCTGTTGGAGTGCTGATTCTAGCCCTAAATAGCGATAGCAGTTCTAGCAGTTCTAGTAGTTCTCGTTCTGGTAGTAGTCGTTCTTCGAGTAGTGGCTACAGTGGCTACAGTAGTGGCGGCGGTTGCAGTGGTTCCAGTGGTGGCGGTGGTTCAAGTAGTGGTGGTTTTGGCGGCGGTTCCAGTGGTGGTGGCGGTGACGGTGGTGGTTTCTAACTCATGTTCGCTTATCATTACAGATTTTGACCACATTCAGTCGATAACAGATGCTTGCTAAATGTGTGAAACATCATTCCTCAAATTGACCTTTTGTAGACAACTAAGGAGTTAACCATGAATAACAGACAAATCACTCAACTTCAAAAAAATACAGTTTTCCCCCATAACCTCATCAACATCAACAGTTTATCGGAGATTAAAACCATGAAACCTTTGGCACGTCAACTCAAACAGATGATTTGGACAGTTCCAGTTTGTTTAACCATTTTCTCCCCTCTGGCTGCCCAAGCCCTAACTGTTGAAGAAACCACATTCAACGAAACAAAAGCCTTGGTTACTGAAACGAGTACTGTAGTCGCGAGTGATACTACATCTTTTGAGCAACAAGACAGTATTTATAAATCCTCTAACGAGGCTTTGCTGGCAATACTTATACTATTGGGCATACCCGTCGGAGTGCTTATTCTAGCCCTAAATAGTGATAGCAGTTCTAGCGGTTATCGTTCTAGTAGTCGTCGTTCTTCAAGTAGTGGCTACAGTGGCTACAGTGGTGGCGGCTTTGGCGGTGGCGGTTCCAGTGGCGGCGGCGGTTGCAGCGGTGGCGGTGGTTCCAGTGGTGGCGGCTTTGGCGGCGGTTCCAGTGGCGGTGGCGGTGGCGGTGGTGGTTTCTAAACGGAATCAATATTGGTTCGTAGTTACACCAAGCGTGCCATAAGTCAAGCGCTGACTACAAACTCTTGAGTCTAAGATACACTCCCTTAGCTGGGTTTGTAGTGGCGCTGTCTTCGCCATCAGCGATCGCATCACTTTCTACCAACCCTTAAGTTAGTTAATCGACACTATCAAGTTGTAAAGAAATATTACAACAATCAACCTCTCGCATAAAAGCCAAGACTTAATAGCGAGTAAGAGACAGACGACGCAGGTTCAAGAATTTACAGCGTTCTCACATAACCCAATCAACATCAAGTTTTTTCGGAGATTGAAATCATGAAATCTTTTGCCCCTAAACTCAAACAGATACTTTGGACAGTTCCATTTTGCCTCACAGTTTTTTCACCCATTGCGGCACAAGCATTAACAGTTGAAAACGTTACCAAGTCGCAACCCGTGAATAGCGGTTTTGCCACAGAAATGGCAGCGATTGTTAGTAAAGACACCGACAACCAAATCAATCCGATTAATTCCGATTTGCCGACGGCTAAAATGAATACTGAAGTCGCTAGTCATACTACGTCTTTAGAGTCCCAATCTAAGATATATAAATCCTCTGGAGAAGCTTTACTGGCATTACTCGTACTATTAGGTGTGCCAACGGTCGTGATTTTTCTAGTCGCCAATAGTAATGGCAGTTCTTCGAGTCGTCGTTCCTCGCGTCGCCGTTCTTCAAGTAGTAGTTACACAGGCGGCGGTTACACGGGCGGTGATTACGGTGGCGGTGACTATGGTGGCGGTGGCTACAGTGGTGGTGGCGATTCCGGTGGTGGTAGTTTTGGTGGCGGAGACAGTGGCGGTGGTGGCGCTGGCGGTGATTTCTAAGCAGCCTCCCTTGAGTGCGATCGCTCCTTATTGATAATCCGAAACACCCGTAGCCTGGACTGTAGGGGCGACCCGCTTGCATTAATTAAATACTCCATTCCATTCAATTAGGTTGGGTCGCCCTCTACTCAAATTTGTTGTCATTACAATCTGAACAAAACGACATCGACATTTGCATCAACATCCAGACTCGAAACCTCTCCAGTTTTCAATCAATAGCCAGCAGGTCATAGTTTATTAGAGGTTATCATGGACAACATACAGAGTGAAATTAGTCCGATTAACTTTTCCCAGACGCCTAAATTTGATCGCATCATCGCGACTAATTCCCAGTCTTCGATCCAAGTATCTCAGGCTAATATATCCACCTGGATAGGATTGATAGTGTTATTGTTACTCGTGGGACTACCAATTGTCATAATTTACCAGTCTACACGTCAATCAAGGGGTAAGCGTTCCCACAGTCGTTTTCGCAAGAATAGTAACCGTTCTTCTTCGAGTGGCAGTAGTGACTGGCAAAATGATAGTAGCTGGGATAACAGTAGTTCTAGCAGTGCTATTTGGTATAGCAGTAGTGATGATTGCAGTAGCAGTAGCGATAGTAGCAGTAGTAGCGATTTTGGCGGGGGTGATAGTGACGGCGGCGGTGCAGGTGGAGATTGGTAATCGTTATGAAGTTTTTCAAATTTTAGATACAAATGCTTCATTCTTAGTAGCGATTTGCCGACAAAGCCTTATTATTTACTTGGATTTTGGACAACGTTAGATTACTTGGAGTTTATTCCCTGTACGGCAAGATCTCAAATGACTCAGATTTGGCATTGTTGTCGTCAGTCTATGAATAAATTTGACAACAATTGATATCTTGCATAAAAAGCAGGACTTAACTCCGAGTAAGAAATAGCTAAACCAAGTGACAATGTTGAAAGTTTTATCGTCAAACTCAAACAGCGTCAGGTTTTTAGCAATTTTTATCGGAGATTGAATTTATGAAATGCTTTGCAGGTCAAATCAAACAGGTTATTTGGATAATTCCATTCTGTATAACTGTTTTCTCACCTCTTTCTGTCCACGCCTTAACCATTGAAGAGGTTCCCAATCCACAGCAGGTGAATGGCACTTGGGTAACGGATATGGCAGAAATTCTCAGTGAGGATACCGAAAATAAACTGAATCAAATAATTTCTGAATTAGAAACTGAAAATGGCACAGAAATTGCGGTGGTGACTGTACTTGAGACATCTGCAGCCGCATCACCTAAAGCCTTTACCACTGAATTATTTAATCACTGGGGAATTGGTAAAGCTGATGAGGACAACGGTGTACTGTTTTTGATTTCCACGGGTGATCGCCGCGTCGAGATTGAAACTGGATACGGTATTGAACCAATTTTACCCGATGCTCAGGTTGGCAAGATTATCGAAGCTCAAATTACTCCGTTCTTTAAGCAAGGAAACTTTGACGCAGGGACATTAGCCGGAACCCAAGCATTGGTTGTGCAATTAGGCGGTGCAGTTAATCCGATACCAGCTAACCCTCAAAAACAATCCATTACTCCAGAGTCAACCGAATTGCCAACACCTCAAACGAATACTGACCCAATTCGTCGCAATCCTTCACCGTCTGTTCAGCCATCAAATTCGGATACATCGTCTGGAGTCAATTGGTTAAAACTCGCAAGCTTGAAACCATACTGAAAGAACCCACTTGGAACCAAGAGGGTGAACAAGTAGTGCATAAAGATTGTCACTGTTGTGATTACCAGGAACAAGTTAAAGAAGCGATTCCCGGCTTAACGCCACCAGCCAATGCTATCTTCCTCAAACCCAATGAGCGATCGCGAGTGTCCCGAAGTTTGAGTTCTGACTTCAACCAACCCAAACATTGTACCGATTGTCAATATCCCATGCGACTAATAGGTAATAATGATTGGCAATCCCACCTCACTCGTCCCCAAAAAGTGGCACAAACGATAGGCAGTATCCAATTGAAGGGTTGGCAATGTCCGAATTGTCTGGGTATTCACATTCGCACTTATGTGGCGGTTTCCAGTAAGTTTTATCAATGTCCTCACTGTCAAGAATTAACAGTAACTCGTACTAAAAAGATGGTGAAGCAAGCAACAACAAATAGCACGGGTAAATGGCTGATTATTAGCGATTGTCACTGCTGTGATTATCACCAAGAGAAAGCAGAAACAATCCCACGTTTACGCCCTGTTTATAGCAGCACTTCTTCGAGTAGTCGTTCTTCGAGTAGTAGCTACAGTGGTAGTTATGGCAGTTACAGTGGCAGCACAGGTTCCAGTGGGAGTAGTGGTAGCAGTGGTTCCAGTGGTAGCTTCGGTGGTGGTTCTAGTGGTGGTGGCGGTTGCGGTGGTGATTTCTAAAGGGAATGAATACCGCAGCGATTTTGACGGGGGTGATAGTGACGGCGGCGGTGCAGGTGGAGATTGGTAATCGTGATTAAGTTTCTCACATTTCTTATTGAATATTAGAAAGATGAAACAGTTTCTACTTAAAATTAAACCAATTATTTTGGGAGTTTTATTCTGTCTAACGCTTCTCTTTCCTCTTTCTGCCCAAGCCTTAACCGTTGAAGAGGTTCCTAATCCTCAGCAGCTAAATGGTACTTGGGTAACGGATATGGCAGATATTCTCAGTCAGGATACTGAAAGCAAACTCAATCAGATAATTTCCCAGTTAGAAGCGAAAAATGGCACAGAAATTGCGGTGGTGACTTTACCTGAAACCTCTCCGTTGCCATCACCTAAAGCTTTCACCACTAAGTTGTTCAATCACTGGGGAATTGGTAAAGCTGATCAGGACAACGGGGTACTGTTTTTGATTTCCACGGGTGATCGCCGCGTCGAGATTGAAACCGGATATGGTATTGAAGCCATTTTACCCGATGCTCAGGTTGCCAAAATTATCAACACTAAAATTACTCCGCCGTTTAAGCAAGGTGACTTTGACGAAGGAACATTAGCTGGAACCCAAGCATTAGTTGTGCAGTTGGGAGGTGAAATAAATTCGACAAATTCTGTACTAAGCGCTGAATCAACTTCTCCTTCTCAAACCCCTCAAGCCCATACTGACTCGACTAGCCACAATACTCGATATTCGGTTGAAAACAAATCCTCTTTAATCAGTTGGTTAGTTATCGTATGTGTCCTATTATTGTTGTCTAGTTTGCCAATTATTCTACTCATAGCGACTAGAAACCATTCGGGAATAAAGCGTCGAATATTGGTAAAACCGGAAGGAAAAACCCGCACTCAAGCACGTCTCCATCGCGATCGCTCTTTACACTGTGCCGATTGTCAGCAGCAATTGGAACGACTTGATGCGATCGCACTAGACTCTAAGCTCACTCAACCGGAAAAAGTGGCGCAAGACATCGGTAGTATTCGATTTAAAGGTTGGCAATGTCCTCGGTGTCATCCTCAGTTAACTGGGCTTGGTGTGCATATTTTTGCTTATGTCTCCGACTCATCAGACTTTGACAAATGTCCCACTTGTCAGGAATTAACTGTCACTCGCAAGATTGAAAAGGTGCTGAGAGTACCTACTTGGAATCAAAAGGGTGAACAATTGGTTGATAAAGAGTGTCACTGTTGTGATTACCAGGAACAAGTTAAAGAAGCGATTCCCGGCTTAACGCCATCAGCCAATGCTATCTTCCTCAAACCCAATGCGCGATCGCGAGTATCCCAAAACTTGAATTCCGACTTCAACCACCGACCTATGCATTGTGCTGACTGTAAATATCCCATGCAACTCATCGGTACTGACGATTTGCAATCCCACCTCACTCGTCCTCAAAAAGTGGCAGAAACGATAGGTAGTATTCAACTGAAGGGTTGGCAATGTCCGAATTGTCTGGGTGTTCACATTCGCACTTATGTAGAAAATTACAAGAATTTTTATAAATGTATTTCCTGTCAAGAATTGACGATAACTCGTACTAAAAATATGGTGACGCGAGCAACAACAAATAGTATGGGTAAATGTCTGATTATTAGCGATTGTCAATGTTGTGATTATCACCAAGAGCAAACAGAAACAATTCCATGTTTGCCGACTCCTCCTAGCAGGCGTTCAAGAGATAGCCATTCTTCTAGTAGTAGCTACAGTGGCAGTTATGGCAATTACAGTGGCAGCACATGTTCCAGCGGTAGCAGCGGTTCTAGTGGTAGCTTTGGCGGTGGTTCTAGTGACGGCGGTGGTGCTGGAGGGAGTTGGTAAATCAGACAGTGGCTCGATTTCCACGGACATCCTTTAAGACTCTTTTTTATGATGTATTTTACCTTGTGTTTAATTGGAGAATTAAACCATGAAAGTTTCCAAACTGCAACGCCTAATTGTGGCAAGTCTATTTTGTCTAGCGCTTTGCCTATTTCCTTATTTGAGTTATGCCTTAACTGTACAGGATGTTCCCAATCCGCAACAAGTTAATGGCACTTGGGTGACGGATATGGCAAATATCCTTAGTGATTCTACAGAAACTCAACTTAATCAAATGATTTCTGAGTTAGAAGCACAAAAGGGGATAGAAGTCGCCGTAGTTACTGTGCCAGAAACAGCACCATTGGCTTCGCCAAAAGCATTTACAACAGAGTTATTTAATTATTGGGGAATTGGCAAAATCGGTGAAGATAATGGTGTACTATTTTTGGTGTCAGTTGGCGATCGTCGCGTTGAAATTGAAACGGGTTATGGAGTTGAGCCAATTTTACCGGATGCTCAGGTTGGACAGATTATTGAAGATAAGATTACACCCCGATTCAAACAAGGTGACTTTGATGGTGGTGTATTAGCGGGAACGAAAGCGCTAGTGAAGATTTTACAAGATAAAAACACTCATTCTTTTTCAGCCAATCCTACTGATATATCCCTAGCTGAGATATCTCTAAGTGCTACTCATCGTGGCAGGATTGCGTTAATGGGTGTGGTCGGTATACTATTGTCCTGGATAGGATACCGTCAGTTCAAGAAAATCAGTAATCCAATTTATCTTACACCAACAGGGCGATCGCGAGTACAACAAGGATATACACCTGAACGTAAAGCTTATATTTTCGCTTATCTGGTCACGTTTTCTGCTACTTTTGCTCTGGTACTATTTTCTGTTGCGATTACCCCTCTAGCAAATATTGGAGTCTTAATTGGAATAATTGTCACCTCTTTAGCTATTGGATGTAAGCTATTAAAACTGGCAATTAAGAAGCTTCACTCGCGCTACAAGACTACTAATCGATCAACAATCATTATCTTCATTATATTCGCAATAGTAACAGGTTTCTGGTCGGTTATTCTAGGGGGTCTGATTTTAATTCCTTTTATTTTTCTTTTCCTTGTGTTTTTTGTCCAGAGTATTATAGGTTATTTAATGGGATACTTATTTGGACAAGTGGGGGTTATTATCAGTTCAGCATTAATTTCAGGAGCAATTATTGCTATTCCTCTTTCTCCCCGATTCATGGAACGATACTATTCTGATCCGTCTTTGCGGTGTAACTCTTGTCATTTGTCCTTGAGAAAAGTCAAGTCAACTTTAGTTGCATCTCAGCTCACCAAACCTGAGAAAGTTGCTCAAGAGTTGGGTAGTGTTAGATTTGAAGGTTGGCACTGTCGTCACTGTAGCAAAAAAATGCTTTTACGGTTAATTCACATCCGGGCTTATGTTTTAGATTCTCAATCTTATCAAAAATGTCCTCACTGTCAAGAATTAACCGTAACTCGTAGAGAAGCAATGATGCCATATAGCTTAAGTCAACGCTTCATTATTGACGAGTGCAAATGTTGTGATTATTCCCAAGAAAAGGCAATAATAATCCGTTCAAGTCGTAGTTCTAGTGGCAGTTCAAGTAGTAGCCGTTCTTCCAGTAGTAGCTACAGTGGCAGTTATGGTAGTTACAGTGGCAGCACAGGTTCCAGTGGGAGTAGTGGTAGCAGTGGTTCCAGTGGTAGCTTCGGTGGTGGTTCTAGTGGTGGTGGTGGTGCTGGAGGGAGTTGGTAATTTCTTTAAATTCCATGAAAAGGAAGTAAAACAATGAATAATTTAGATAAGAGAATTCCTGAGTCAATGACGTCAGAGGTTTTAGAATTAGCCTCTCGCAATTATGCGAATCATAGCCAAGCTTACTCCGCCTCCGAACTCATACAAGCGGGTACAGAAGCCCAGATTCCAGGAGAGTTTATTCAACAGGCAATTCAAGAGGTGCGATCGCGGCAAAATCGGCGTCAAAAACAACGCCAAATTCTAGCGACAATTGGTGCAAGTATTCTGGCTGTTAGTGCGATTTGGAGTATCGGGACATATAACTCATTTTCCCGCCATGCTTCTGTGGTTCAGGCTAAATGGGCGCAAGTGGAAAATCAACTTCAACGGCGGGCTGATTTGATTCCTAATTTAGTTCGAGTCACTCAAGCTTACAGCGAACACGAAAAAGAAATTGTGTCTTTGTTGCAGCAATCTCGTCAGGCTTATTTACAAGCGGATACCCCAGAGAAAAAAGCGGCGGCTGTCGAAGAAGTGAATGAAGCAATTAACCGTTTCCAAGACTATGCTGCCAATAACTCTCAGTTACAATCGAGTCAATTATTTACGAACCTTCAGTATGAAATAACCGGGACAGAAAATCGCCTTGCGGTAGAACGGATGCGTTATAATCAGGCGGTACAACAGTACAATCAAACGATTCGGCAATTTCCTAACTCGGTTTTGGCACAGGGGTTAGGGTTTGAGGCGCAATCCTTTTTCCAGGCGACAACCACTGAACCTTAACCAGGACGATTCTCACGCCTAATCTGATTCGTCTGATAAGTTAGGGGATAGGAAGGGCGGGTTTTGCCTGTTCAATTATCACACGCTAGAAAGATTAATCCCTAAACCCGCCCCTACAGGGATGGGAATTTTGTGTCTGGTATCAATAACGTCTCTTGCTTTAAATGTTGAATTATTTGTTATTGCCGATATAGAACGAGTATGTTATCGTGTTGGTTGATTTGAGCTGAATAGCACTGACGTAAGCGTTTTATGAATCGATGTAATACATCCATAGATTTATAGTCAGCGCTGAGGTGTTTATGGCGCTAAAGCGCAACTACAAGCGCAACTACAAGCGCAACTACAAGCGCAACTACGAATGAAGCTAGCTTAGATCAGTAGTATTCGCCTTTATTGCGTGACTTTATCGCATTCATGCCGTCCTCAAATTACGACCATTTATTTAATACTATTGAAGAGTTAGTGCTGCATCATTCTCCTAGTGGTGCAGAACGGGAAATTGATCAACTTCTGATCAGTCGATTGCAAGGCTTAGGCGTTGAATCGTGGCAGGATCGAGCTGGGAATATTATTGCTAAAATTCCGGGTCAAACCTCTGAGCGATCGATTGCGATTACCGCTCATAAAGATGAAATTGGCGGTATTGTTAAATCGATAGACGAACTGGGACGAGTACAAGTCCGCAAACTCGGCGGCTCATTTCCTTGGGTGTATGGGGAAGGAGTTGTCGATTTATTGGGTGATAATCAAACCTTGAGTGGCATTCTTTCGTTTGGATCACGTCATGTTTCCCATGAATCGCCCCAAAAAGCTCAACAAGAAACCGCTCCCCTACGTTGGGAAGAGGCTTGGGTGGAAACGAAATGTACTCTGGCTGAACTTGTCGCCGCTGGGGTGCGCCCCGGAACGCGCATGGTTGTGGGTAAACACCGCAAGCGACCCATACGCCTCAAGGATTACATTGCCAGTTATACTTTGGATAATAAAGCGTCTGTGGCGATTCTGTTGAGCCTCGCAGAACAGGTGAAAACTCCGGTTGTAGATACCTATTTAGTGGCGTCGGCGAAGGAAGAAGTTGGCGCAATTGGCGCGTTGTATTTTAGCCAAAATCACTCGCTTGATGCTTTAATCGCCCTAGAAATCTGCCCTCTTTCCTCAGAATACCCAATTGAAGATGGGGAAGCACCTGTGCTGTTGTCTCAGGATGGCTACGGGATTTACGATGAGGGACTCAACTGGGAACTGCGACAGGCGGCGAATGGGATTGGTGTTCCTTTACAGCTTGCCACAATTAGTGGGTTTGGCAGCGATGCGTCTATTGCCATGAAGTTGGGTCATGTTGCCCGCGCCGCCTGCTTGAGTTTCCCGACACAAAACACCCATGGCTATGAGGTGGCTCATTTGGGTGCGATCGCCAACTGCATTTCTCTACTTGACACGTACTGCCAGACTCCGTTCACCTGAGTATCACAAAACGGCGACGGATAACAACTCCCTTTATTAAGATACAGTTAAGGAAAAAATGCGACAGTGAAGATTGTGTAAATATAGGTAGTATAGGCTTTTGGGAAGCAATTCGTTCAGTATACTAGATAAAAAGCGAAGGACTTAACCAGCCGTTAGCGCTGAAAAAACAATTCTTGAAGGTAAGTTTCTCATGTTGCATATCATGCTAGTTAGCTCAGTTAGTCTTTACTTAGTCGTAGCGGTGCGCTTGTTAAACAAGTGGTTTACCTGTTTAAAAGAAGATAATACGTTATCGGAAGACGATAGACTGAGCTGTGGAGTTTGTTTCGTTGTGGCTACAATTACTTGGCCCCTATCTGTACCCTATTCCTATCTAAGATTATTGGAAGGTCAAAATACTATTCCCCAAGACTCCTGATTAAGTTGAATCGGCTTAAAGAAAAGAGACGTGGCAAATAGGAAGTCGTAGAAAATAACTATCAACTAAACCGAAAGGAATCGAATCAAGCCGCCACGTAGCAACTTGTCAATAATCTAACTCTGTACCTTCTTTTTCTGTCCATTCTAAAAGAGTGAAGTCACACTATTGTCGGGGCGGATTGACGCGCTCCAGAGAGTTTGTAACCGATAACCAATCCACAAAACCTGTCCTTGATCGAATTTCACCCAACCGAATATGAGTAATGGCGCTTCTCTGGGCTAAGGGAGCTGCGTAAAAATAAAGTACCAGTGAGGAAAGCTGTATTCATCAACTCAGCCAAGCTTGATTGGTATATTATTAAGCCGCAAGTCCCTAAGTAGAAATAAAGCGATTAATGATAACAGAGAGGGGCAAGGGGCAATACCCTCCCTCGATTTTACCTATTACCAGAACTGCTAGCTTGAGCGAATAAATCAGATAGCGCACCAGGTATAAGTCTCACTGAAATTTTCATCGAAAATCTGGGTTGGTGAGGGGACGAATGGAATCCTCTGTCATTTATGTATGGGGAGGAAACAAGTCCCCTTACATAGACAGCAGTCCGACAGAACCTCCGATTGACGTTTTGACTTCGCGGCAATTAAGTCTGTCGCAATTCAGCGTCAAAACCGAGCGTGTTACCAAGCGAAGTCGAGGTAAGCCGAGGTGTTGAAAACTGAAACCCCTACCGCCTTGGATTTACTGAGTTTCCTGACCGTTGCATTGAATCAACACTTTTATCCAATATGAACTATCCTAACCATTTGAGGGATATGGGTCAGACCCCACACCCCAGGGGAGGCGTGGGGGAGTTGGGGGAGATGGGGAGATGGGGAGATGGGAAGATGGGGGAGTCAACAAAGGATGAATGACAAATGACGAATGACGAATGACGAATGACAACAATGATTGCGATACCATCCAAGTGTAGTCATCATCACACCTATCACTCACTATGGAGCCAGATTCTCTTCCCGCAGAGCTAATCCTGACGCAATCGCGTCAGAGTCTGGGTAATATCCGATTAGATTGGACTCCCCAGCCGGGTAATTATCTTGACTATAACGGTCAAACCTATGCTGTTTTAGAGCGTCGCCATCGCTATCTTCTAAAATCTGGGCGTTATCGTTTACATAAAATTGCCCTATACGTCCAATCGGCTTCACGTCCGACGGAGAAAAGTTTGGTTGATGGGCGCTGGGTGCTGGGCGATGCGAGTTGTGAATATAATGCGAATTCTGAACTTGTGCGTTGTGCGGTTAATCCAGAGGGTCCTTGTCAGTCTTGCCGTTACTACGAACCTATCCAATCCAACCTGACTGACTCTGAAATTCCCTATCGAAAAAGTCGCCAAAGCTAGATTGTATAGCGCTACGCGCTAGGCAATAGGCAATGGGCAATAGTGAATAAAAACGCTTACTCATCAAGGGATTGAAGGATTTGAATTTTTCTTCATTTGTCCTAACTAGAGTGCGTAGTGCTATACAACTCCCGCCGCGATATTCACGCCTGCGAAGTGTGGCGGGAGAAGGTAGAGACGTTTCGCCGAAACGTCTATCAATTGATTGTGATTGTCGGAACTGATTTTCCGGCTATTTTAAGCTTGATTGCTTGAATCGATAAAAAATGGGGGAGTGGGTAGATCATTGGCGATCGCCAATACCTGAAGCGCAACTTTTACTTTGACCATGTTAGCGTCGTTTTCAGCGTTTCCTTCTGGTGGATTCTTGAGAAACTCTTTCAGTACCTTAGCCGCCTCTAAGCCAGCTTCATGTAGAGCATCATCAAATTCTCGTTCTGCTGCCATGACTTTCTCCTCGAATTTGGTCTGATGCTTTCATTGTAGAAGGCGATCGCTTAAGCGAATAGGTTTGATGCAGAACCTGAGTAGGGGCGCAAGGCTTGCGCCCCTACCTACATTGATCAGCTACAATCTCACCTGCTCCCAGACGTAGCATGCTACGTCTCTACAAGCTTCTCCGCATTAAGCGCCACCCCGTAATTTGTCGAGGACGCTACGATCTTCTAAGGTCGAAGTATCGCCTGTTACCTCTTGACCCGCAGCGAGCGATCGCAACAACCGCCGCATGATTTTACCCGATCGCGTTTTGGGTAATCCTTCGGTGAATTTGATTTCACCGGGACGCGCTAAGGCTCCAATATCTTAACGCTGAGGAAAGGGCGACCCGAGCAACTTGAATGGAATGGAATTGTTAATTAATGCAAGCGGGTCGCCCCTACAACAGTTTAGGGATCATTGATATTGATGGGGTAGGGGTACGATATTATCGTGCCCTAATGAATATCGTGCCCTAATGAATATCGTGCCCTAATGAATATCCTAAATTAAGCCACAGGTAAGAGCGATCGCGCTGATACGACGCCCTGATAATACTGTTGTAACTGACGGGTTGCGGCTGACCAACTCCAGCGTTCCGCTTCCGCCCTAGCGTTTTGGCGTAAGGTTTCCCGTTCGGTTTGTTCCTGAAACAGACGTTGAGTCGCCGCGATCGCGCCTTGTTCATCCCTGGGGTCAAACAGATAGCCATTCACCCCATCGGTGACAATATCGGGAATCCCACCTGAACGCGCCGCAACAACTGGACACCCCGCCGCCATTGCTTCGAGTAGCACTAATCCCAAGGTTTCGGTACGGGAGGGGAAAATAAACGCATCCGCTGACGCAAAGGCAGATCCTAACGGTTCACCCGTCAGATACCCGACAAAATGGGTAGGAGTTCCGGCAAAATGTTTTTCTAGGGCGCTGCGATGGGGTCCATCGCCCACTAATGCCAAACGCGCACCGGGAATGGATTCCAGAACGGGTTTAATCCGGTCAATTTCCTTTTCCGCCGACAACCGCCCCACATACAGCAGCAAGGGACTTTCCGGGTGTCCTTGAGACAAGTGCGATCGCATGTCCTCAGACGCCAAACTGGGACGAAATGTCTCTGTATCCACCCCCCGTTGCCACAAATCCAATCGTTCAATCCCTCGCCCTCTCAATTCCTCAACCATCGCCGTCGAGGTACATAAATTAAGCTGGGCTTGGTTGTGATTTGCCTTAATTAATTCCCACATCACCGGTTCTAACATCCCTAACCCATAATGCTGAAGATACTGGGGTAAATGAGTATGATAGGACGCGATTAAAGGAATTTGCATCGCTTTAGCATAATAGAGTCCTCCTAACCCTAATACCGCCGGATTCACCACATGAATTACATCCGGCTTAAATTCAGCTAACGCCATACCAATCGCGGGTCGAGGTAATGCCAGTTTCAGTTCGGGATATAAAGGTAATGGAAAAGCGGAAACGCCATAAATTTTGGCACCTTTGTGTTCTGTGAGTCCACCATCTGGACAGATTACCAGAACCTGGTCACCATTGCGTTGTAAATGATCAACCGTGTGCCGCAGTCGCGTGACAATTCCATCAACTTTGGGCAAAAAGGTTTCAGTGAATAAGGCAATTCGCATGATCGTGTGACTGTGTGCGGAGTGGTATTGCAAACGGTAGAAGGCAGGAGGCAGAAGGTAGGAGGGTTGTTACTGGATATAGGGTCTCAGCCATTATATCTGTCCTAACCTCAATGGCACTAAAATCAACGTTTTTGGATCGCCGAAATCCTTATATACCGTAGGGTGGGTTGAGCGAAGTCGAAACCCACCAGCCAAAATTTCAGTACTATTCATCCTCACCTTGATGGCGACAGTTAGAACAACTAAGGATCTTCAGCGTTTTTTGGCGGTAAGGTACAGAGTCCATGAATACCAATGGCGGCGATAATTCCCCCTAGTAAAACGCCCACACCTTCAGCAAAACAGTTAATTCGATGTCTATTTTCTGCGGCTTGGGCAATGGATAAATCCCGCATTGTTGAGGACGGAGATTGAGACAACTTCTGGTAATAAGCATGGTGACGCTCTAATTCTACCCATTCTGGCACAAGATAATAAGCACTGATAGCAGAGACAGCGAAAC
The DNA here is from genome assembly GCF_040218875.1 of Coleofasciculus sp. D1-CHI-01. Lineage (NCBI taxonomy): Bacteria > Bacillati > Cyanobacteriota > Cyanophyceae > Coleofasciculales > Coleofasciculaceae > Coleofasciculus > Coleofasciculus sp. D1-CHI-01. The sequence continues at coordinate 11,278 of NZ_JAVJQP010000028.1, read as the reverse complement.
CGGGTAAGACTACAAACACGAGCAGAATTGCCGATTTTATCATTGTGATGACAAGCTCTCGGAACATACAGCAGATGATTGAAACCATCGGTTCAGTGATCAGTGTGAACTGTTCTAGACTGAGCTGGGTTGAAAAAATAGGAACATCCATCACCGGAACCCCCATTTTTCTTGATATTTTATATCTTCCCTACCCCTGAATCCTGAACCGATGGTCGAGAGAGTTAGCGCCGCCAAGACACCTTAGGTAAGATTTGTTTTTCATCTACACGGTGCTTGTACTTGCTGGCAAAGTTGAGTAAGGAATCAATCAGGGAATCCGATAGGTAATGGGGTTGGAGTCCTAAACTTAATAGGCAAGTATTTTTGGCGTAGAAATAGTGCTGTTCTAACTCAACTCGTGGGTTATCCAGGTGCTTAATATCCACATCGATATCCAAATGGGTTCCAGCATTTTTCACCATCACGGCTAAGTCGCCCACACTGAACATTTCCGTGAACTGGTTAAATACGCGGAATTGACCCGGATCAGCCGGATTCGCGATCGCCAGTTCGACACAACGCACGGTATCCCGAATATCTAAGAAGCCCCGGGTTTGTCCCCCTTTACCGTATACCGTTAAGGGATGACCCACCGCCGCCTGGATACAGAAACGGTTTAAGGCAGTACCGAAAACGCCATCGTAGTCGAGGCGGTTAATCAGCATCTCATCCATTCCGGTTTCTTCGGTTAAGACACCGTAGACGACGCCCTGATTCAAATCCGTTGCCCTTAGTCCCCAAATCTTGCAAGCAAAGTGGATATTATGGCTATCGTGGACTTTGCTGAGGTGGTAGAAGCTACCGGGTTGTTTGGGATAGGGTAAGGTATCTTTGCGCCCATTATGTTCGATGGTGATATAGCCTTCTTCGATATCGATATTCGGCGTGCCATATTCACCCATCGTCCCCAGTTTGACCAAATGGCAATCAGGGAAGTCTTGTCGCATGGCGTAGAGAATATTTAATGTCCCTACGACATTATTCACCTGAGTCAGTACCGCATGTTCGCGATCAATCATCGAGAATGGGGCAGATCGTTGTTCGCCAAAGTGAACAATTGCCTCCGGTTCAAACTGATGCAAGGATTTAATCAGGAAATCGTAGTCGGTAATATCCCCGACGAACAAGTCAATGGATTTACCCGTCAGATCCTGCCAACGCTGGATACGTTGTTGAATCGGTGCAATTGGCGTCAGGGTTTCTACACCCAGTTTCATATCCCAGTGACGGCGCACCAGGTTATCCATAATCCCGACGTCGTATCCTTTTTTGGATAGATGCAGGGCGGTTGCCCACCCACAATAACCATCGCCACCAATAACCAAGACTTTCATAGTCAATCCATAAATTTGAAGAGCCGATACTCGGTAAATGTATCAGGTTTCGGGTACTCTCGAACCATTAAAATCAGCGATCGCACCCAATAAATCATCCTATATGCATACGAGTCAGCCTTCTCTACCCGCCAACTGTACCCTCCGACGCGCCGATTCTGGGGATCGGGGCGCGATTTTCCGATTGGTACTGGGGGCAAAACTTGATCCGACGCAGTTACGATGGCAACAGTTCTGGGTGATTGAATGTCAGGGACAGGTGGTAGCATGTGGGCAGTTACGCCAGTTTGCTGACGCCCAGGAGTTAGGGAGTTTAGTTGTCGCCCCAGAGTGGCGCGATCGCGGTTTGGGAACCCTGCTGACGCAGCATCTGATTAGCCAAGCCAGCCACCCCCTTTATCTGGAATGCTTGGGGACGCGCTTAGCCCAGTTCTACAGGCGCTTTGGCTTTGTCCCAGTTTCCTGGCAAGAGTTGCCGCGATCGCTTAAATTTAAGTTCGGCTTATCTCACTTCGCTAAGATTATCTTGCGAATTCCCGTAGAAATTATGACTTTATCCTCTCACTGAATAAATACCTAGACACCCAATCATACATCCTGTTTCTGGCATATAATTGCTAGTTTTAGTTATAGCTATAAAATGTAACGTGCAATACAAAATCTGTGTATTGTTAAAATTATCACTTAACTTATATAAAGCATAAAGAATAATCAATGAGATTGACTTGACAAAGACAAATAAGTATAGTTTTATAAATACTTCTAAAGATAGAGGAAACATTCCTTTATTAGTCATTTAATTGTCACAGTTGTTTCACTTACTACAGGGTTTCCAATTTATGAAATTTAGCTACTCACCGTGGCTGGCTGCATTCACAGTTGCTACCACTGCCGCTACCGTAACGATGGTCAATGTATCCCCGGCTACAGCCGCTTCAATGAAATATGATCTACGAATCAATGGTATAGACGTTGTATCACCAGCACTGGGGGGTTCAACAACAATAAACAACGTAGATATAGGTGACTTCACCACCAACGATTCAATGGATGCAATTGAGTCGGTTGCTCTAAACTTGGGAAATATCCAATTTGTTCAAGGGGAATTTGTTACCAATGGTTCCCAAACCGATATGCTGTTCAGCACGTCTTCTCAGAGTCTCACTCTATTTGACATACTGCCACTTCCGCAAGAAATTGGTGGCATGGTAACTGGAGGAGCAACTTTGATCAATGGAGACTTCAGTGATTCTGTTTCCTACAAAATAACTAAACTTCCTTCTGTTCCTGAACCCCTGACAATCCTTGGTTCAGCCGCCGCATTAGGCTTTGGAGTTGGACTCAAGCAAGAGCATTCGAGAAAGAAGAATAAGGTAAACTAATCATCCTAATGTAATTTCTGGGTTTTATAGGGTGCATCGTCGGGGGTGCAAGGTTTGCTCCCCTACAGTCTATTGAAAATAAATTAGATACTTAGAATTTCTTGTTTCCCCACAATGCCTCTAATTCTTCTCGCAAGGATAGAGGATTATATCCTAACGCAAACGCCTTGGAACTATCCAAGGAAACATCTGGAGGTCTTGGCGCAGGCATTTCTACATCAGCTTGGTGACAAGTGTCTAATCCAGTCTTGGGTAATCGTAACACATCAACCAGGAGACGACCAAATTCATAGCGTGATATCCGCTCTTTTCCGCCCAGATGCAGATATCCTTGAACCTGCTCCAGGGCTAACAATAAGCCTTTCGCTGCGGTGGTTCCACTCACAGGTGTGCGAAATTCATCAATAAATAACCTTAACTCTTTTCCTGCTCGTAACGTTTCAATAAATGGCTGGATAAAGCTGTTCGCCGTTGGTGTAGCCTGACCAAACATTAAAGGCATTCGACAAATTGCTGTCCGAGGATAACGGGTCAACATCAGAGTCTCAGCCCTAACTTTTTGCTCGCCATAATAACTAATTGGTGAAACCGGATCAGTTTCCCGATAGGGTGGATTTAAACCATTAAATACCAGGTCAGTAGATGTAAATATGCAAGGAATGCCATAATCCGCACAAAGTCCCGCGATATCCCCAGAGGCTGTAACATTTATTGTCTCCGTTTCCTGGGGATGTACCTGACAAAAATTAGGATTCGATTGAGCCGCCGTATGAATAACCGCGTCAGGTTTAATAGTTTGGAAAATCTGCTTAACTTCCTGAAAATGAGTTAAATCAACTTTTAGTATGTTTATATCTGAACTATTGACAGATTTAGAAAGGCAAGTTCCATAGACATTCCATTCTCGTTTTGACAACTGGCAAGTATGCCAACCCAAAAATCCACTAACACCTGTAATTAATAACCTTTTCATGTGATTATATTGACTTATTTATACATCTTAGCCTTGTAAATAAGGGCGGGTTTTGTTGTTCAGCTATTGGTAACCAGCAAGGGCGGGTTTTGTTGTTCAGCTATTGGTAACAAGCTAGTTTTAGTGGCTAAACCCGCCCCTACAGTGGCTAAACCCGCCCCTACAATTAGAGCCTTAGACTACGCTCATTTTTCCTTTAGATATTCAAACGTAACCTCCCATCAGTTTGACTCACAGGTTAGTACTTCATTAACAGGGGCAAATCCTTCGGGGTCATCATACCCAACTAACTCAGAATAGTAATTTTTGTTTTGCAGGAGAATAACCCGCGCTGTGTCCAAGGGAGTATCATGAAACGTGAGTTCCCGTTTCGTTGTCAGAGTAACATTTTCATCAACATTTGAGGGGAACTGTTCATAAGTAACAATCGTACTTCCCTCGTCTTCTGTAATGGTAATATATGACCTCATTCCCAAAGGATTAGGTTTTCCAGAATCAGGATTATACTGGCAAATTCTACCACTGGTAGAAGCAGCACAACTCAACGGAAAAATGATGAAAGCTAAAGCAATAATTAACTTTGACGAATGATTTTTCATAAGACCTTACCTGAGCAACACTATTTTTATAGGATCGGGATATTTATATCCTATTGAGTATTCATTGAACGGTTTTTTTCCTCCAGCCAACCCCTCACTTTATAATTCATCCTCTTCCATTTCCTTCATTTCTTGTAAAGACTGCCACCCCGGTTGCCAGAGATCGCGATATTTAAGCTGTTTAGCATTCAGCCAAAAGCGAACAGTCGGGTCACAGGATGCCACCATTTCGGCAAAAACCCATTGACCCTGATTTTTGCGATTGACAACTTGAAAATGTCGCCAACCCCAGGTTTGTTGTGTGGCTGTCCATTTAGAACCAACCAAATAAGGAAATTTTTGTTTTGCCATTAATAATTGGGAACATATTGACCCTTTACAACCTTCGAGGGCGGTGTGTAGGGGCGGGTTTCACTATTATCGTTTCTTACTTAACCCAAAGGTAACTAAACCCGCCCCGATCAAGTGTTGAATTAATTCCCCCATCTCCCTCATCTTCCAGACGCGCCATGGCGCGTCTCTACATGCTTCCCCATTCCTCATCCCTTACGCTGAGATAACAGGCGTGCAGCAATAATTCCACCAATAAACCCAAATAAATGTCCTTCCCAGGATACACCAGGAACCGTTGGTAAAATCCCCCAAATTGCGCCTCCATAGAGAAATCCGACGAGAAGGGAAAGTAAAATCGAGGGAATATTGCGTTGAAAATAGCCACGCAATAGCAGAAAACCCAGATAGCCAAAAACTAGACCGCTAGCGCCAATGTGAACACCGGGAGAACCAATCAGCCAAACCCCTAAACCACTAACAACCATCGTGATGGCGGTGACAATAAAAAAGTCGCTGGTTTCTTGTAACATGACAAACCAGCCGAGGGTGAGAAAGGGAACCGTATTAGCAATCAGGTGAGGTAAACCACCATGGAGAAATGGGGCAAATAGAATACCCCTTAACCCAATAATTGTTCGGGGTAAGATACCATAACTGTCGAGTGCGCCTTGGAAAATAACTAAATCAATGAGTTCCAAACCCCACATCGCCGCGACGAGTCCGCCTAAAATGGTAGCCTGGGTTTTGACTTCACGGGCAAGGGTTTGGGTTTCCTGGTGGACAAGTTTTCGGGTTTCCCGGTTACTCATGGCTTGACCTTCTGGGATAGATTGTTGAGTATTAATGGTTCTAGGCTAGCAATTTCCTGTGACATCCTCCGATAGCAATCCTAGGGAAGGGCGGGTTTTGTTGTTCCGTTATCGGTGGGGAGGGCGGGTTTTGTTGTTCCGTTATTGGTGGGGAGGGCGGGTTTTGTTGTTCCGTTATTGGTGGGGAGGGCGGGTTTTGTTGTTCCGTTATTGGTGGATATCTGAATTGATTCCCTAAACCCGCCCCTACAATTGTCCCTAAACCCGCCCCTACAATTGTCCCTAAACCCGCCCCTACAATTGTCCCTAAACCCGCCCCTACATAAAATTGGCAGACATGCCATGACACGTCTCTACATGAATTGTGACAATCCCTAAACCTCTTATTTAACCCATCCCCTGATTTCCACATCGGTTAAAGGTCGCTCTAGTTTCACATATTCGCTCTTAGTGGCTTGCAAAATATGTTTCATCTGCACGGCTTCCCCAGCATCTGCCGCTAGAAACGCTGCATTCATGGCAATACTGCGAATATTACCCCCTGCCACATTCAATTTTGCCAATTTCCGATAATCGAGCTTTTCGGTTGGTGTCTGTTTCGGAAAGATCCGTTTCCAAATTTCTTGGCGTTGCTCCGCGTTGGGGAAAGGAAATTGAGCAATAAAGCGAATCCGGCGCAGAAAGGCTTGGTCTAAGGCACTTTTAATATTGCTGGTTAAAATCGCCAACCCTCGATAGGATTCCATGCGCTGCAACAGATAACTGACCTCAATGTTGGCATGGCGATCATGAGAGTCTTTGACTTCAGAACGCTTACCAAATAATGCGTCTGCTTCATCGAATAACAGGATTGATCCGCCTCCTTCTGCGGCATCAAAAACCCGGCGTAAGTTCTTCTCAGTTTCTCCAATATATTTACTAATAACGGAACTGAGGTCGATCCGATAAACATCTAATCGTAACTCTTTGCCGATCACCTCGGCTGCCATGGTTTTCCCGGTTCCACTGGCACCAGCAAATAAAGCGCTAATTCCCAGCCCCCGGCGACTTTTTCCAGCAAATCCCCAACTTTCATAGACCTTCATCCGGTGGCGCACATGGGTGACAATTTCTGCCAAGACAGTGCGTTCTCTGTCCGGCAAAATTAAATCGTCCCAAGTGGCGGCTGTGTCAATTCGTTGGGCTAATTCTTCCATGCGGGGACGGGCTTGAATACAGCAAACGTCCCACAATTTAGTGGTAAAGGGTGGAAGGGCAGATGGGTTGTAGCTTTCTTCGTCTATAGGTTGTATAGGTTGTTCATCTTCTTCGGGCGTCTCACTATCCATTCCTTTGATGGTTAAGCAAGCGGTATGAATATTGGGGGCGCTGAGGTTAAATGTAGAGACTAATAGATTGATTGAAGGCTCAAGTTTTGCGGCTTTATCGGCTAAAGCGTTTTGCCAAATTAAACGCTGCTCATCACTGGTGGGATGATGGACATCAATGGTAATAATTGGGCGCTGGCGTTGGCGGCGTCGATCGCGACTGGTGACAATTAAGGGTGTGTTCAGGCTTTCGAGGAAACGGGCGATCGCGCTTTCTCTGGCTGGATCATTGGTTTCGAGATGATCACAGTTGAGCATTAGAACCGTGCTACTTAATGCCCATTCCCGTTCATAGAGAGTCTTAACGATATTCAGTTGACTGGTATTTGTGGGTAAAGATTCAGCAGAAAGGGCATGGAGATTAATCCCTAGATGATCGCATACGGCTCGTGCGATCGCCCGTTTACTGGTAACATCTTCTCCACATAGCTGCACCACCGGAAATGTACCCTCGCCCACCTGTAACCAGGTTGTAGCAATTTGTTGCACACTTTGCTGATGAGAGGATACCAAAATACCCGGTAAAGGCATCGGTTCCTCCATACTCGCCAAGCGCTCATCGATATATTGCACGCCGCGCAGGTAATGCAAAATCCGCTCATCAATCCGTAGCGAACTACTGGTTAATGTAAACCCTTCACCCACGTCAATTAACCGCCAGTGGCGCAACGGTGCATCAGGCGTCAGCGCTCCCCAATGTCCATGGGGTAATATATTCAACGCTAGAGCAAATGTGGGATAATTCATTTGTTCATTACTCTGAGCGATGCCGCAGAGCAACCCCCAAGAGGCTTCAAATTCCATCCCCGCACATAACAGCAGTAAATCTCGCTCAAATGAGGATAGCCCAAACATTTGGCAAAGCTGATCTAACAAGGGAGGCGGTGAAAGCGATGTGTCGGGTTGATGGTAGGAACCATTTCCATTGGGATAGAAGCCATTAGTTAAGGTGAGAGAGATCCCTGTCATAATTTGATCACTCTTGCGTTCCAAGGCTTGACGCACTCGCGCAATCTCTCCCATCAAATACTGCTGATTGGCTTCTAGCCAGCCTTCGGTTACATTGAGCCGGGACACAGACATTGGCATCTTTAAGCGCAGCAATATCCACCATGATATAGTGTATCGCTGGAAAAGTTGTCGGTTGGGAGAGCAGAGGTGCTGGGGGAGCTGGGGAAGCTGGGGAAGCTGGGGGAGCTGGGGAAGCTGGGGAAGCTGGGGAAGCTGGGGAAGCTGGGGAAGCTGGGGAAGCTGGGGGAGCTGGGGAAGCTGGGGAAGCTGGGGAAGTTAACTCAAAACTCTACCTTACCTTGTTCCCTATTCCCTATTCCCTATTCCCTATTCCCTATTCCCTATTCCCTGTTATTCCTGACGAATGACAAATGACGAATGACAAATAATGCGTATTCTGTTGGTTGATGATGAAGTTGAACTCACCGATCCTTTAAGCCGAGTCCTGAAACGCGAGGGATACGAGGTTGATGTGGCGTATGAGGGACAGTCGGGACGCCAGTTAGCCATGCAAAGCGACTATGACTTACTTATACTAGATTGGATGTTACCGCATCAGTCGGGGTTAGAGCTTTGTCAACAGTTGCGATCGCAAGGGAAAACGACGCCGGTTCTCTTCCTTACGGCTAAAGACACCCTTGATGATCGGGTGATGGGATTGGATGCAGGGGCGGATGATTATTTAGTTAAACCCTTTGAATTGCGAGAATTACTGGCTCGGGTTCGCGCCTTGCTGCGGCGTTCAATGGCGACGGAAACCAATGCGCCTGTTCGGTTGCGTGTCGCTTCTTTAGAACTGGATGTGGACAATCAACTCGCCTATCGCAATGGACGATTAATTGAACTCTCAGAAAAAGAAACTCAGCTTCTGGACTATTTTATGCGTCATTCGGGTCAACTGTTGACTCATAGGGAAATTTATCAGCAGTTGTGGCAGGATGAAGAACAACCTAGTAGTAATGTCTTAGCGGCTTTAGTGCGCTTGTTACGCCGAAAAATAGAGGCTCCTGGTGAAGCCCCATTGATTCACACGGTATACGGGAAGGGATATCGTTTGGGCGAGGGGAGTTAAGTTGAATGGTATTGACTGGTATGTTGGTGGGCAATGCCCACCCTACGCTATATCAAGAGTTTCGGCGAGCCAAAAATGCACGCTTTTCAGTGCCATTAGAGTTAAGTTCAACCGCAAGAAACTACTTAGATATCAACTCTCCTAATGCTTTTTTTTCCCAACAGCCTCTATTGGGTTGATTCTGGGATATTCAGCTAACATCTGTCTAGCTAATTGAGAATAACTATAGACAATGCTCCAGTTTTTCCTTATTGGCTGGCATGAAAATGCGACCCTACTTAAAAAATATTGACAATTTTTGTTGACTTAACATAACTATGGATTTTGCGCTAGGATTTGGATCTTACTTCATCAACACTTCACAGAAATTCTCTCTTGAGAGAATTATACTGTTAGGTAAGTACATATACGGGGTGTAACTATGAATAGCATCTACTCAAAATTTTCGTTCCGAACGGCTGGAGTTGCTTTAGGCGTTGGTTTAGCCACTGTGGGTCTGTCTCTCGTTTCGGGTGTTGCCAGTGCCGCTACAGTCACGAGTCTACCTGACTTTACCGATGACCAGTTCGATGGGTTAATTGATAGTGGGGAATTTACCGAAGTCTTCGTGGCGGAAGGGCGAATTGGTAATAACAGTTTGAACCCTGCTGAGCGAGAGTTAGGGATTAATGATAAAGCTGGGACTCCTGTGCAATCCGCTCAGTTTGTCTGGGGGAATGGTACAGTCTATGATTTCACACTGGAGTATACTGGCTCAACAGTCAACTATAACGTTGGTGGAACACTACTAAGCAGCCAAGCTTTTAGCGATCCAATTGATACGATATATATTCGTACCAAAGAAACAGCCAACAGCAATGTACGGCTTAATATTGATAGTTTGAATACCTTTTCTGCTCCAAGTGATGACGATAGTGACGATGTAGACTATGTGTTGGTTGAAGATATCTCAGCACCGTTTACGCTGACGGGTACAGTCAGCTTCGATTGGACTGGAGATCAACCGACTCGCTCTAACCTTGCGTATCAAATCAAAGTAGGCACTAGCGAACCAGTTCCCGAACCCTTGACTATCCTCGGTTCAGGTGTCGCTCTCGGATTTGGTGCTTTGTTGAAAAAAGAGTCTTCGAGAAAGCAAAATAAGGTAAAATAACCAGAAAGCTATTGGTTTATAGTCGCTGAATAGGGGGATTTTGAAGCGAGGACTCATTCACAAATGATTGATCAACTGCCCATTAGGGCTGGTATCGTCGGGACTGGATACGCTGCCAACCAGCGGGCGCAAACCTTACAGGCGGATGCGCGATCGCAGCTTGTGGTTGTCAGTGGGCATACCCCCGAAACGGTGCAAGACTTTGTACAACGTCACCAAACTAGCGCTGTCGAGTCTTGGCAACAAGTGGTAGCACATCCGGATGTGGATTTAGTCTTTGTTTGTACAATTAATCGCGATCATGGGGCGATTGTCAGGGCGGCTTTAACCGCAGGGAAGCATGTTGTTGTCGAATATCCGATTTCCCTTGATCCGACAGAAGCCGAATCCCTAATTGCCCTTGCTCAAGCTCAACGCAAACTCCTACATGTGGAACATATTGAGCTATTAGGCGGCTTACATCAAGCCTTACAGCAATCATTACCAGAGATTGGCACTCCTTTTTATACCCGATATGTCACAATTGTGCCGAAACATCCAGCACCGCAGCGTTGGACATACCATCGGGACTTATTTGGCTTTCCCTTTAAAGCCGCATTACCCCACATCCATCGATTTACTAATTTATTTGGCAACGTCGCAACCGTTAGCTGTAATGCTCAGTTTTGGCAGCACTCAAACTATTATAGTGCCTGTCTATGTACGGCTCAATTACAGTTTGCCAAAGGTTTAATTGCCCACGTCACCTATGGTAAAGGAGACGTATTTTGGCAGAGGTTGCGGACGTTTGAAGTCCACGGTGATCGAGGTACGTTGGTATTTGAGAGCGATCAAGGTAAATTAATTCGCGGTGAGGAAGAACAACCCATCACTGTAGCAGGGCGTCGCGGTTTATTTGTTCAAGATACGCAAATGGTATTGGATCATCTGGTGGATGGAAAGTCTCTGTATGTGTCGAGTGAAGCCAGTTTATATGCGCTTCAGGTTGGAGACGCTGCTTGCCAATCAGCCCAAACCAATCAAATGATTGTGTTGAAATAGGTGCTTATGGGGTTAGGGACAAGAGCCACTCGGTCAGGGCGGGTTTTGAATAAAGTTGATCATCAATGGCAATAATGAAAGTCCTAAACCCGCCCCTACTGGGGAAACACATATCTAAAACGCTCACACTCGGTCAGGGCGGGTTTTGAATAAACTTGATCA